>DASVLM010000685.1:0-3613 GCA_036384875.1 Noviherbaspirillum sp. | reverse complement strand
TTCACGATCTCGTTGCGGAAATCCTTAGGATTCGAAATGCCTGCCGGCTTCTCGATCTTTTCCAGCTCGCCATTCAACGAATCGCGGTCGAAGCTTTCGCCGGTGTCCGGATCGCGGAACTCCTGATCCTGGATCCAGAAGTCGGCGAAGGTCACGTAGCGGTCGAAGATGTTCTGGCCGTATTCCGAATAGCTTTCGAGGTAGGCCGTCTGGATCTCCTTGCCGATGAATTCGACGTAGCGCTGCGCCAGGTACTCCTTGATGTACGACATGTACTTCTGCTCAGTCTCCGGCGGGAACTGCTCGCGTTCAACCTGCTGCTCCAGCACGTACAACAGGTGCACCGGATTGGCGGCGACTTCCGTCGTGTCGAAGTTGAAGACCTTGGACAGGATCTTGTACGCGAAGCGGGTCGAGAGACCGTTCATGCCTTCGTCCACACCGGCGTAATCGGTGTACTCCTGGCGCGACTTCGCTTTCGGGTCGGTGTCCTTCAGGTTCTCGCCGTCATACACCTGCATCTTGGAGAAGATGTTGGAGTTTTCTGGTTCCTTCAGGCGCGACAGCACCGCGAACTGCGCCATCATCTTCAGCGTTCCGGGAGCACACGGCGCATTGCCAAGCGAGGAGCTCTTGACCAGCTTGTCGTAGATCTTGATCTCTTCCGAAACGCGCAGGCAGTACGGCACCTTCACGATATAGATACGGTCGAGGAACGCTTCGTTGTTCTTGTTGTTCTTGAAGGCCTTCCACTCGGACTCGTTCGAGTGCGCCAGCACCACGCCGTCGAACGGGATCGCGCCGAAGCCTTCAGTACCCTTGTAGTTGCCTTCCTGCGTTGCGGTCAGCAGCGGGTGCAGCACCTTGATCGGGGCCTTGAACATTTCAACGAATTCCATCAAGCCCTGGTTCGACAGGCACAGGCCGCCGGAGTAGCTGTAGGCATCCGGATCATCCTGCGAGAAATCTTCCAGCTTGCGGATGTCGACCTTGCCGACCAGCGAGGAAATGTCCTGGTTGTTTTCGTCGCCCGGCTCTGTCTTCGAAATCGCGATCTGCTTCAAGACCGACGGGTAACGCTTGACCACGCGGAACTGGTTGATGTCGCCGTTGAACTCGTGCAGGCGCTTGACTGCCCACGGGCTCGGAATGGTCTTCAGGTAGCGACGCGGAATGCCATAGTCTTCTTCGAGTATGGCACCGTCTTCATCTGCATCGAACAGGCCGAGCGGCGATTCGTTCACCGGCGAGCCCTTGATGGCGTAGAAGGGAACATGCTCCATCAGGCTCTTGAGTTTTTCCGCGATGGAGGACTTGCCGCCGCCAACGGGGCCGAGCAGGTAGAGCACCTGCTTGCGTTCTTCGAGGCCTTGCGCGGCGTGACGGAAATAGGAGACGACCTGCTCGATGACTTCCTCCATGCCGTAGAACTCACGGAATGCAGGATAGATCTTGATAACCTTGTTGGCGAAGATGCGCGAGAGCCGCGAATCGTGGCGGGTGTCGACCAGCTCCGGTTCGCCGATGGCCGCGAGCATGCGCTCGGCAGCGGTGGCGTAGGCGAGACGATCGCGCTTGCACAACTCCAGATATTCTTGCAGGGAGTATTCCTCTTCCCGAGTCCGCTCATACCGTGCTGCGTAGTTGTCAAAGATTTTCATTGGGTGTCCTTTGATGTGAATCTACCGGTCATTGGGTGTCGGATAACAGTCGACTTCACAGTCGCAAATTTCTACTCCGCAATTTCATAATACGCGCACTTTTCTCTGGTCGATAGGAAATTTTTCGATTTTTTTTGGATGAGAAAGCACTTGAAAAAAGGTCTTTCAAATTGCTATTTTCAAAGGGATATTTCGTGCGATTTTTTTTGCTTGATGTGGCTCTTTCACTATCGATTGCGTAAAACTTTTTTGCGTAAAAGTTGTCGCGCATGGGCGCATGCATTGCATAAATGCGACAGTGCGCACGCGGTGCGTCATGCGCGCTGTCGCAGTGTCATGAATTGAATGGAGATTGCGGCGCTGTTCAAGCGAATGCGCCGCTGCAGGAATCGAAAGCTTGTACTAAGATTTATCTGCCGAGCAGGCCTTTCAGTTGATCCTTCAACTGGTCGCCGAGCTTTGCCTTCTGTTCGTCGATCGCCTGTTGCGCACGCGTGCGCAACTCTTCCTTTTTCTCGTCGAGCTTTTGCTGCGCCAGGCCGCGCGCCATGCCGGTGAAGTCGACATGCCAGGCGAGCGAAGCAAACGGCCCTTCCAGCTTCACCGGCACCGTCACGCCTTTCAATGCTTGCAGTTCAGGGCCGCCCTGACCTTCCAGCGTCGGCACTATCGTGGCGCGCACGGTGTAATCCAGCCTGTCATCGGCGATGTTGATGTCGCCTGCGCCGGCGATGCGCAGCAACGGCGACTTGATTGCGAGGTCGTCGTTGTGCGCGACGCCATTCGCAATGTGCAAGCTCGCGCTCAGTTCGCTGAAGTCGGTCTTCTCCGCCGATGATGCAGCGCCGCTCTGCGGCGGCGCATCACCGCGAATCTCGCCGATGCGCGCCTTTGCATTGCGCACTGCCTGCGCGATGTTCACGCCTCGCACTGCACCATCGCGCAATACCAGATGCGCTGTGCCGGCCAGCGTCTTCTTCATCCGCGCAACATCGTCGCCACTGGCATTGACGTCGAGCTGCACATTGCCCTTGCCTTCCAGCATGTCCTTGCCGGTTGCGTCCTTCAGCAACGGGCCGACATCGATGCCGGCCAGATTCTGACGCGTTGCAATACGAAGCGGTTCGCTGGCCATCAACGTCATCGTGCCTTCCGCGTGGCCGCCATACAGGTCAAGCGCGAGCGGATTCAAGTCCACCCTTCCTCTCGCTGCATGCAAGCCGAGCCGCGCATTGGCGGTGCGGATGTTCTTTACCTTCAGCGTGCCAATGCGCAGCGAACCGTCGGCATGCAATTCACGCAACGCGCCGAACGCGGCGACGCCGGAAGGCTTGCCTGCCTGTGCATTTTTTTGCGCAGCAACAGCGGCGGGCGGCGTGGTCGATGTGGACGATGTGTTTGCCGTGGTTGCTGCCGGCTTCGCTTCATAACGATCAAGGTCTAGCTTGTCGATGGCCACATCAAATGTATACACAGCCGGCGAAAACTTCGGCATGCCGAGCTTCGCTTCGAAGTTGCTGTCGTCGAGCGTTCCCTTCAGGTTGGCGGTCAATGCATCCTTCGCAAGATCGATGCCTGCGCTGCCGCCCGCTTTCAGTGCAATCGTGCCGCCGGCCGGATTGGGCAAGGTCACGCCGGCATCGATCTTTGATACATCGACAAGATGCTTGCCGAGGTCGGCACGCGCTTTCAGCTTCACGTCGAATACTGCGCTGGCGGCGTTGCCTTTCATGCTGGCATCGATGTCGTCGAATGCGAATTGTTTGCGTTCGAGGTCGAACGCGAAGCCGCTGTCCAGGGCCAGGTTTGCATCGAGCGCCGGCTTGTCCACGCGTACATGGCCGCTGAACTGCAGCTTGCCCGGCACGCCATCCATCAGCTTGCCGGTATCGAGCTTGAAGCGGTCGAGCACCAGCGTGCGGTCTTCCTTGCGGTCATCGAAACGCAGTTGC
>DASVLM010000684.1:0-3028 GCA_036384875.1 Noviherbaspirillum sp. | reverse complement strand
AACGGCAGAAACGCTACCTGGACCGCTTGATTGTCCATCACGACCGGGTTGTAGCGCACCGGCTTGCCCTCCATGCACGTGAGCAGATGGATCCGACTGCAGAAACATGATGCGTGGCATATGTCCAGAGCCGTGGCGCCTGCCTGGTCGGGCTCGCCACGCGAGGCCATGGGAGCCGAGAACCAACAGGATGATGTCCTGGACATCGGGCAGTCGCAGGGATGTGACACCGTGCTTCCCGCACAACGAGTGTGGGTGGCGGCTGACATATCGGGCCTTCCGACCATGACACATTACGTCCGGACGACGAAGGGTATTGAACGGCCGGCTGGTCGCGTCGCTACCAGGTTCCTCACCGGAAAGGGGGAGTGGTGTCTCATGGTGACGATTTCGCTGAAGCAATCGGCTGCGGGCGACTGGCGTATCTGCCGCTGCCAGATCACGTTGTTCAGTGACCTGCAGCTGGGGGCAGCGATCAAGCTTGCCCGGGAAATGGCTCGCGACGAACATCAGCGCCTCGGGCGCCGGGTCCGCGTGGAAATGCCCGGGCCGATTTCCACGATCCAGCTCGCGCGTTATGCCGACGACAGCACCGAAAGCCAAGGCAATACCCGCGACGCGCTGGCTGCCTGAGCATTGTTCAGCCCGGCGTCGAAGTCGCACCCGAGACATTTCTGCATGATGCCGGCATCGCAGGCTGCAACCGGCATCTGATGGGCGGACAACGGAAGTACCGAACTGCTTGCAATGGGGCGCTGGGCGGCCTAATTTCATGCAGCCCAACCAAGGAGGGCGTCAAGTGATCAATGTGGTTCTGGTGGACGATCACGAGCTGGTTCGCACCGGCTTTCGAATGATCCTGCAGCAACAGCCGGACATGAATGTCAGCGGCGAAGCGGGCAGTGCCGAAGATGGCCTGCACCTGATCCGGACGTTGGCGCCGGATATCGCCCTGGTCGACGTGCACATGCCCGGCATGAGCGGGATCGAACTCACCGAGCGCGTCTGCCGCTCGAAACTGTCCACGCATGTCGTCATCGTGACGGTGGTCGATGACGCACGCTTCCCCAAGCGTCTGCTCGACGCCGGCGCGCTTGGTTACCTGACCAAGGGCTGCAGTGCCGACGAACTGGTATCTGCAGTGCGCCAGGTGGCCGGAGGCCGACGCTATCTTGCCCCGGCAGTCGCGCAGCAGCTTGCGCTGGCCACCCTCGACGGCAGCGCCTCGCCGTTCGATGTGCTGTCCAGCCGCGAACTCGAAGTGGCGATGATGCTGGTACGCGGCAAGCCGTTGACGATCATCGGCGAGCAGCTCAATCTCAGCCCGAAGACCGTATCCACCTACAAGCAGCGCCTGATGGAAAAGCTGCATGTGGACCATGTGCTCAGCCTGGCCCATCTGATGACGGTACATGGCCTGATCGATACGCCGAATCACCACGTCGGCAACTGATGCGGCGGGCCGCGTTGCTGCCAGGCTCGAGGCAATAAAAAACCGGACGCGAGTCCGGTTTTTTATTGTGTAACGTGGTGCTGCAGCGACTCAGCCGTGCGAGTCGTTCCTGTGCGCGTCAGACTCGTCGTGCGGCAGCGGCGATGCCGGCTTGTCTGCTTCGTCAGCCGGCGGTGTCGGCTTTGCCGGATGGGTCGGCTGGGCCACCAGCAAGTCGCCTTGCTCGGGCAGTGGCAGCGAAGCGATCGGGCCGGCAGCCGTCGGCTTCTCAGAAACGTCGACCGTGGCCGCAGGTATCGTCACGCTGACCGGATGGTCTTCCTGCCGGGCGACCGGAGCTGCCACCGTGGGGGGCGTCGCTGCAGACGGCACAGGAGCCGGCGTTGCAATCGGGGCGGGGGTCGCAGGAGCAACGACCGTCGGGCTCGCCGGAATCGCCGCTACGGAAACCGGCCTCATCACCGCCGGTTCTGCGTCGAAGTCCGGTCCGCTGATCGTCGTCGGTGTCACCGTCGTCGTGGTGATGGTTGCCGGTGCGGCAGCGGCATCGGGCGGAGGCACGTTGGTCGACGCATCGGCTGAAGGCTTCGGCGCAGCGGGAACAACCGTGGGGGTGACCCCGACGATATCCTGCTCATCAGCGGCGTTCGTTGCCGCTGCGGACTTCGCCTGGTCGGGGATCGGCGGCAGGGTAGGCAGGTTGAACGCTGTGGCGGCGGGCATGGCGGCACTGACCGCTGCCGCAACCGTGGTAGCGACGGGCTTTTCGACCGGTTGGGTGGCCATCGGTTGGCGAACTGACGGAACAGCATGGCTGGTCACGTCCACATCACCTGAAGCCATGGTCGCGGACGACGGTTCACGCGAGGGTAGTTCGCTGCGCACGACCGGGGCGACCTCCGTGACAGAAGCGGTGGCGGTTTCGTCACGATCCTCGTCATCGAGCGCCTGCGCCTGCTCGCTGTCGATGCTCGCGCCGTTCGCGCCGGCTTCGTCATGACGGCGCCGGCGGCGACCACCGCGACGCCCGCGACGACGGCGCGCCTGGCTGCCATCTGCATCCATGGCGTTCTCGGCAGACTCCGGTGGAGTCGATGCGGCTGGCGGCGCGAGCAGAAGTTCGGCTTCCTTGGCCGCGTCATCCAGCGGAGCGGCTGCGGAGCGCTCGTGGGTGACGACCCTTGGCTGTCGTTCGGCTTTCGTCTGCTGTTGCGGGCTCGGCTTGCGCTCGCCCGCGCGTGCCTGATTGCCTTCGCCAGGGGCCGGCCTGGGCTGGCGCTCCGCCTTGGCAGTCTGCACCTGTGGCGCCTGCTGCGACGGACGCGATTGCGCCTCGTTGTTGCGCTGACGGTTGCTGCGAGCCTGCTGCTGGGCGGTGGATTTCGGCGAGCCTTGCTGGATCGTTTCGCGCCGTGGCTGGCGCGCCGATGACGCATTCGCGCCATTGACCGCGCGATTGCCGCGTTCGTCGCGACGACTGCGGTTGTCGCCGTCGTTGTTGCTGTCAGCCCGCTTCGGCGCCGGTGCCGCCGCTTCCGCGTTGCGGAACCAGCCCAGCAGGCGCGCGATGACGCC
>DASVLM010000683.1:0-9947 GCA_036384875.1 Noviherbaspirillum sp. | reverse complement strand
TGCTGCAGACCTACAAGCGCGACACCGGTGAGGTGATGCACGACTTGTCGGTGCCGATCTTTGTGAACGGCAAGCATTGGGGCGGATTCCGGGTCGGCTATCGCTCCGCGCAATCGGCCTGAACGTCATTCCCGGATCGATTGCATCACCTGCTCGCGCAGCCAGCGGTTCGCAGGGTCGTTGTCCACATTCGCGTGCCAGTAGAGGAAGACGTCGAACGGCGGAATCTCCAGCGGAAACGGCAGGATCTGGTTGCGGAACTGCCGGTTGGCGATGTCGGCGTAGCGGCCCGGCATGGTGAGGATGAGGTCGGTCTGGCTGACGACGCGGCACGCCGCGAAGTAATGCTGGCAGCGCAGGCGCACATGGCGTTCCAGTCCGAGCCGGCTCAGTTCGAAATCTTCCAGTCCGGGACCGCGGCGGCGTGAGCTGGCCAGCACATGGTCCTGCTTCAAGTAAGTGCCGAGGTCGAGTTTGCCTTGAATGGCGGGATGGTCCTTGCGTGCAACCACCACCGTCGAATCCTGGTAGATTCGCGTGTGCATGATGTCGCTGGAGAGCGGCAGCAGCACATCGATTGCCGCGTCCAGCGTGCCGGCGGCGAGTTCGATTTCCAGCTCCCGGCGTTCCACATGGCTGGCCGCCAGGTCCACCAGCGGCGCGCCCTTGCGCATGCGCCGCAATAGCGGCGGCAGCACGGTCGCTTCCAGCACATCGCGCAAGGCGAGGTTGAAGCGCTTGGGCATGGTCTCCGGATCGAACTCGCGCGCGCCGCTCAAGGTCACTTCCAGTCCCCGTAAAGCACGCCGTACCGGCTCGATCATGCTGCGCGCCAGCGGTGTGGACACCATCGCGTGCCCCTGCCGCACGAAGAGCGGATCGCCGAACAGCTCGCGCAGGCGTCCCAATGCGTGGCTGATCGCGGGCTGGGTCAGGTTCAGCTTCTGGCTGGCGCGCGTCACGCTGCCTTCGGTGTAGATGGCGTCGAACACAGTGAACAGGTTCAGGTCGACCCGGGATATATGCATAATGTTTATGGAATCTGATTCTAACTATTCATTTGATCGATTCTAACGCGACGGTTAAGCTTTCCACAACTTGCCGATTCCGGCACACGGAGACACCGCGCCATGGGACAGATTTACCTCGTACGTCACGGACAGGCATCGTTCGGCAGCGCCAATTACGATCGCTTGTCGGACCTTGGCACCGAACAGGCTCGCCTGCTCGGCGAGTGGTTTGCCAACTCCGAGCAGACTTTTCATCGCGTGGTCATGGGCGACCTGAAGCGCCATCGGCAGACGGCGGAAGCCTGCATGGCACGGCTGCCCAAAGCAAGCCTGACGGACACCGAGTGGCTCACCGATCCTGGCTTCAACGAATACGAACATCATGAAGTGCTGGTGAAGCATCGTCCCGATTTCGAGGACCCGCAGGAAGTGAAGAACTTCCTTGCTTCGCATCCGAAGGCGCGCCATGCCTTCCAGGAAATTTTCCAGGCGGCGATGGCACGCTGGATGAGCGGCGAGCACGACCGGGAATACAGCGAGTCGTGGCCGGCATTCCGCAAGCGCTGCGTGCAAGCGCTGGAGCGCCTTCTCGACAGCGCCGACAAGTCGCAGAACATCGTCGTTTTCACTTCCGGCGGCACGATTGCGACCCTGTGCCAGCACCTGCTGGGCCTTGGCGACAAGCAGGTTGCCGAACTCAACTGGACGCTGGTGAACTGTGCGGTGACCAAGCTGCTGTACCAGCCGGGCCGCGTCACGCTTAGCTACCTGAACAACTACGCCCACCTCGAATGGTTGGGCTCCCCCGAATCCATCACTTACCGCTAGGAACATCATGGCAACAGCAAACCTGTTCGATTTGACCGGGAAGGTCGCGCTCGTCACCGGCGCCAGCCGCGGCATCGGCGAATCGATTGCGAAGACGCTCGCCGCCTATGGCGCGCACGTCATCGTTTCCAGCCGCAAGGCAGAGTCCTGCGAGCAAGTCGTCGCCGCGATCCGCGCCGACGGCGGTTCGGCCGAGGCAATGGCTTGCCACATCGGCGAAATGGCGCAGATCGAAGCCACGTTCGCGGCGATCGCGGAGAAGCACGGACGCCTCGACATCCTCGTCAACAATGCGGCAACCAATCCGTATTTCGGCTCCATCGTCGAGACCGACCTGTCGTCCTTCCAGAAGACGCTGGACGTGAATATCCGCGGCTATTTCTACAGCTCGGTACATGCAATCAAGCTGATGCAGAAGAACGGTGGCGGCAGCATCGTCAATGTGGCCTCGGTCAATGGCGTGATTCCGGGCGATGCGCAGGGCATTTATTCGATCACCAAGGCGGCGGTCATTTCGATGACCAAGGCCTTTGCGAAGGAATGCGCCGGGAACGGTGTGCGTGTGAATGCGCTGCTGCCAGGCGCGACCGATACCAAGTTCGCCTCGGCGCTGGTGCACAACCAGGCGGTGCTCGACCGTTTGATGCCGCATGTGCCGATGCGCCGCGTGGCGCAGCCGGACGAGATGGCGGGTGCGGTGCTGTACCTCGCATCGGATGCGGCGAGTTATACGACCGGTACGTGCCTGAATGTGGACGGCGGTTATTTGCTTGGATAAGAAAGAGTCTCAGGACTTGCGCAATTCCAGGCAGGGGACTGGGGCATTTTGGCGGGGAACGTCTGCAACACTTCAATGTGTGCGGCTTCCAAGGAAAAAATTTTCCCACCAAATAGGCATCCAAGGCAGAGGCTTTTAGCCAAAAAATTGCATTAGGGCCACGCCAAAATGCCCCAGTCCCCTGCCTGGAATTGCGCAAGTCCTGAAGTCCGAAGAAATTGTTGTAGGAGTAGCGGTGCCCTTGGAGACGATGCTGTAAAAAAGATCGGCAGCGGGGCGGGCGATCCTCGCCCCGCAACGCCGACCAACCGCGACAGAGAACATGTGAATCGCTGCAGGCCGACGCTCCGGTTGCGGCGAGTGAATCCCCGAGCGAATACCAATCCTCCAGACGGAGCAAACGACATGGATTTCGAATACAGCCCCAAAGTCAAGCAATTGCAGGAACGCTTGAATGCGTTCATGGACGAACACATCTACCCGAACGAAGCCGCCTTCTTCGCCGAAATCGAAGAGAACCGCAGCAAGGGCGACGCCTGGGTGCCGACGAAGGTGATGGAAGAGCTGAAGAAGAAGGCGCGCGCCGCCGGCCTGTGGAATCTCTTCCTGCCGGAATCCGACAAGGGCGCCGGCCTCACCAATCTCGAATACGCGCCGTTGTGCGAAATCATGGGCCGCGCCGGTTGGTCCGCCGAAGTGTTCAACTGCAATGCGCCCGACACCGGCAACATGGAAACGCTGGAGCGTTATGCGAGCGAAGAACTGAAACAGCGCTGGCTGAAACCGCTGCTCGAAGGCGAGATCCGCTCCTGCTTCGCGATGACCGAGCCGGCCGTCGCTTCATCGGATGCCACCAACATCGAAAGCCGCATCGAGCGCGATGGCGATCATTACGTGATCAACGGCCGCAAATGGTGGTCGTCCGGTGCCAATGATCCGCGCTGCGCGGTGTTCATCTTCATGGGCAAGACCGATCCGGACAATCCCGACAAGCACAAGCAGCAATCGATGATCGTGGTGCCGCGCGACACCCCCGGCGTGACGGTGATCCGCCCCTTGCCGGTGTTTGGTTTCGACGATGCGCCGCACGGCCACGGCGAAGTGCTGTTCGAAAATGTACGCGTGCCGGTCTCGAACATCCTGCTCGGCGAAGGCCGCGGATTCGAAATCGCGCAGGGCCGCCTCGGGCCAGGCCGTATCCATCACTGCATGCGCTTGATCGGTGTCGCGGAACGCGCGCTGGAAGCAATGTGCAAGCGCACCCTGACGCGCGTTGCTTTCGGCAAGCCGATCGCGGAACAGACGGTGACGCTGGAGCGTATCGCCGAAGCGCGCATCCTGATCGACCAGGCCCGTTTCCTCGTGCTGAATGCCGCCGACATGATGGACAAGGTCGGCAACAAGGCGGCGCTGAAGGAAATCGGCATGATCAAGGTCGCGGCACCCAACATGGCGTGCAAGGTGATCGACTGGGCGATCCAGTCCTTCGGCGGCGGCGGCGTGTCCGACCCGTTCCTCGCACACGCCTATGCGAGCGCGCGCACGCTGCGGATTGCCGATGGTCCGGACGAGGTGCACCGCAACCAGATCGCCAAGCTGGAACTGAGGAAGTACAAGCCGGCGAAAGCACACTGATGCAGCGGGACGCCTGATGGCGATTTGATCGCAATCAGATCACCATCAGGCATGAAAAAAAGCCGGTGCAGGGATTTCCCCGCACCGGCTTTTTCATTGGAAGCCGGAATGTCTGTTTAATGCTTAGCGTGGCGTGCCGCGCCGCAGCAGGTTGACGATGGCCAGCAGTACCACCGCACCCAAGAAGGACACGAGCAACGATGAAATGCTGAAGTCGTTCTGGTTGATGGTGCCGGTGCCGAATAACGGAGCGAGCAGCCATCCGCCCAGCAATGCACCTACGATACCGACCACGATGTTCAGCAGAAGACCCTGCTGTGCATCGGTACGCATGACGAGGCTGGCGAGCCAGCCGAGGATACCGCCGACAACGATCCAGATGATGAAGTTCATGGTTGACCTCCTAAGTAAGAAGATTGAATGTTGATAGACTGACTACGTGAATAGACTGACCGCCTTTCAATTGGTTCATCTGAGTCCGGCTTCCAAGCCAGGCGCAGCCGTGTGCAAAAAACGTGCGCTGCCACCGAACACCGTCAGCCGGCGCCCGTCGAGTCGTGCCCAGCCTTGCCGGCACGTTTGCCGTCGTCCGGCACATGAAGTGGAGAAAATCCTTCGTCCTCTTCAATGAGGACAGTCGCTCCCTGCTTCGTCCTGCTCAATTCGGTTGCATACGCATAGGCATCCTCCTTGTCGTCAAACGATGCGAGCGGCATCTCGTAGCCTTTTTCAGAGACATCCCATGTCCCGTTGATTCCCGGCGAGATGCAGATCACCGGTGTTTCTTCCTGATCGAATCCCATTGATGTTTTTCTCCGTCATTCCGAATTCCCTGGCTGGGGCTCGTGGGTGAGCGGTGTGCAAGTCCTGTGCCTGTGACGGAAGTATCCCGCGCGCCATTGCATGGTGCGGGCTGGCGCACATTATTGCGAGCGAAGAAGGAGATGGGTGCCGCTGTGTAAATGTTCCAAGCGCGGTTGAAAACAATACAGTGACGGCGCGGCACGATTACCGCACGTCATGAAGATGCAGGGCAGCTAGTCCGACACCACGCTGCAGGGCGACAGATATAGATACGGCCAAGAGGGAGGGAATCTTCCCGCATGCAGGCCTGATGCAGGATGCGCCAAATGCGCGGGGTTTGATCCGCTTAAAACCGGCGAAATATCTTGAAACATTTTTTATTGCATTCGGAAACTTAATGGAGAACAAGCTGTCATTTGTTACACCCGAGTACGGACCACTGTTTTTTTCGAGGAGCAAATAATGTCAGAGCACGCACTGGTTGGGCAGGAAACCTACGATCCGAATCGATTGCTGGATACGCTGCTTGAAAAGATGAACCTGAAGAACGACGCCGCCTTGTCCCGCATGCTGGAAGTCGCGCCCCCGGTCATCAGCAAGATCCGCCACCGCCGCTTGCCGGTGGGAGCGTCCCTGCTGATCCGGATGCACGAGACTACCGGCATGAGCATCCGCGAATTGCGGGACCTGATGGGCGACCGCCGCACCAAGTACCGCCTGTCAGACGCTCAGGGCAAGCCGAAGCCCGAGCAGGGCGCGCCGGGACAGCAGGGCCAGCAAGGCGCATTGCATTGATCGTGCCTTGCAGCAGCCGGGGCGCTTGCGCTCCAGCCGCTTCTGCCTGCGTTCATCGGCAGTAAACTGCAGCGCTTTTCCTTCCAGGCCCGTCCGGTTTGCCGCCGGACGCGGTCCCGTTTCCGCTTGATAATCCACCTCGGACGCCGATTCTGAAATTGCTCCCAAAGCGGATGCGCATCCTCCCGAACGGGATTTCTTGCTGGCACTGCATGGCGCATGTGCTAAATTGAGTGTTGCGGCAAGACCGCACGGTGCACCGCCGTGCGCCGCACCACAGATAAAAAGCGTGCGCGCCGTCCAGGCGTGCCGGAATCCTGTTCTTGGAGGCGTCATGGTGATCTCCCAGCAAGCGGCGGTGCATATCCTTGCATCCTCTCTCCTGCGATTCTGTTTTCTCGGCGGCGTGCTCGGCATCGCCGTCGGTTTGGGGCTGTTATTCCGTAGCGCGGCGATGTTCCGCATGTTCGATGCGATGAACCGGTGGGTCAGTTTCCGCAAGGCGTTCAAGCCGTTGGAAATTCCGCGCGACAGTTCACGCTTCTTCCAGGAACACAGGCGTGTAGTGGCTGCCGTGGTCGTGGCGGCGGCCTTCTTCACGCTTTATAACCTCCTGTTCCGTTTCAATGTATCTCATGCTGCGCAATTGATCGGCATGCGCATGAAGCTGCCGGTCGGCTGGGTGGAATGGCTGCTGGCCAGCCTGGTCTGGTTCCTCCTGATCGGCAATACGGTAGCGATCGCGGTGGGGGCGATGCTCGCGTTTGCGCCGGTGCCCATGGCCAGGCTGGAGCTCGCATCGGCACGCTGGATCTCCACGCGCCGTTTCATGAAGGTGACCGATACCATGCACGACGAGCCGGATCACTGGGTTCATCATTCGCCCCGGGCGATCGGTGCCGTGCTCACGCTGCTGGCGACGGCTGAAGTCGTCTATGTCGGTACGCTGATCTTCTGAGAACGCAATCGGCCGCATTGCGACTGTGTGCGAAATTCCGGAAGCGCGAATCGCCATCGTGCGATTTTTCATCCATCCTGTTATTGTATTTATGCACCACTGAATTGAAATCTCGTGGCAATTCAGGGAGTTGGCGCGGCGTTCCATTAGCGCTGCAGCTGGCACGATAGGTGCAATAGTGGTCAGGGTCCTCGGAAAAAATCCGATATCGACTGAAACTCAATAACAGGAGAGAGACAAAATGGTTAGCAAGTATCTGCGTCGTATTCTTGCCGTCGCTGGTGTAGCGTTCGTGGCCGCCTCACCGGTGCACGCCCAGCAGCAGTTCATCAACGTGCTCACTGGCGGCACCAGTGGCGTCTACTATCCCATGGGCGTGGCGCTGTCCCAAATCTATGGCAAGGCCATCCCCAATGCGAAGATCTCGGTGCAGGCGACCAAGGCTTCGGCCGAAAACCTGAACCTGCTGCAGGCGGGGCGCGGTGAAATCGCCTTCTCGCTGGGCGACGCACTGTCCGACGCATGGAAGGGCAATGCGGAAGCAGGCTTCAAGGCGCCGCTGAAGAAGCTGCGCGGCGTGGCTGGCATCTATCCCAACTATATCCAGATCGTCGCCTCTGCCGACTCCGGCATCAAGACGCTGGCCGACCTGAAGGGCAAGCGCATTTCCGTCGGTGCGCCGAAGTCCGGCACCGAACTCAACGCCCGTGCAATTTTCAAGGCAGCCGGCCTGAACTACAGCGATTTCTCCAAGGTGGAATATCTGCCGTTCGGTGAATCGGTGGAGCTGATGAAGAACCGCCAGATCGATGCCACGCTGCAGTCGGCGGGCTTGGGCGTGTCGTCGCTGCGCGACCTCGCTACCTCGATCAAGATGATCGTGGTGCCGATCCCGCCCGAGGTGGTGTCGAAAGTCGGAGACCCGGCCTACCAGTCCGGCATGGTTCCGGCCAACACCTATGAAGGCCAGACCGCGAACGTGCCGACTGCGTACGTGCAGAACTTCCTCGTCACGCATGAGGGCGTACCCGCCGACACCGTCTACAAGATGACGAAGGCGATGTTCGAGAACCTCGATCAGTTGAAGGCTGCCCACGCTGCCGCCAAATCGATCCGCCGCGAAGCTGCCGTAAACGGCATGCCGCTGCCGCTGCATCCGGGTGCCGAGAAGTACTATCGCGAAGTCGGCGTCATCAAGTAATACGCGCAGCACTCGCGCAGTCCGTATCCATCCATAACGAAGAGCGCGGGCGTCCGACCCGCGCCGTCCTTGAAGGAGATCCCGATGTCAGAACTGAATCTTCACGCCCATCCGCCGGGGCATGCGCCGGCGAATGAGGAATTCCATGAACACGGCGTGCAGCGCCACCTCACCGGCATGCCGTTGAAAGTACTGATGGCGGTTGCTCTCCTGTTTTCCGTCTACCAGCTCGTGGTGGCGGCGTTCAATCCGCTGTCGAGCCTGGTGATCCGCTCCCTGCATGTCGGCTTCCTGCTCGCGCTCACCTTTCTGCTGTATCCGATCAGCAAGCGCGTCAAGGACGGGCGGCTGCCCTGGTACGACGTACTGCTCGCGATCGTCGGTTTCGGCCTCGGTCTGTACCAGTGGATTTTCGAAGCCGACCTGATCCAGCGCGCCGGCGACCCGAACACCGCCGACCTGGTTGCGGGCACCATCATGGTGGTGATGGTGTTCGAAGCGGTGCGCCGCATCCTCGGCCTGGCCCTGCCGCTGGTATGCGGCAGCTTCCTGCTCTACGGCCTGTTCGGGCAATACCTGCCGGAAGCCATTGCGCATCGCGGCTATGGTTTCGACCAGATCGTCGGCCAGCTCTTCACGGGTACCGAAGGCATCTTCGGCATTCCGGTCATGGTGTCGGCGTCCTACATCTTCCTGTTCATCCTGTTCGGCGCCTTCCTTGAACACGCCGGCATGATCAACCTGTTCAATTCGATTGCGCTCGGCCTGGTCGGCCATGCGAAGGGCGGACCGGCCAAGGTGGCGGTCATCTCTTCCGGTTTCATGGGCACGATCTCCGGCTCTGGCGTGGCCAATGTGCTGACCGTCGGCCAGTTCACGATTCCGCTGATGAAGCGTTTCGGTTACAGCTCGGTATTCGCCGGCGCGGTGGAGGCGACTTCGTCAATGGGCGGGCAAATCATGCCGCCCGTCATGGGCGCGGTGGCCTTCATCATGGCCGAAACGCTCAACGTGCCGTACGTGGAAATCGTGAAGGCCGCAGTGATCCCGGCCATCCTCTATTACGTGACGGCCTTCTGCATGGTGCACCTCGAAGCAGGGCGCGCCGGCCTGGTCGGCCTGCCGAAAGAACAGTGCCCCGATCCGGTCGCGGCGCTGAAGAAGAACTGGTATCTCATCCTGCCGCTGGCGGCTTTGGTGGGCATGCTGTTCCACGGCTTCACGCCGATGTTCGCCGGCTTGACCGGCCTGGCGCTGACCGCCATCCTCATTCTCGGCGCTGCCGTCTCGGCCCGCATTTCCGCCCAGGCATTCCGTTATGTGTTCTGGGTCGCGCTCGGTCTCAGTGCTGCGACCTTCGTCAAATGGGGCATCTATCCGGTGCTGGTGGTCATCGCCGCTCTCGCTGCGCTCTGCTTCAAGGTGCAGGGCGGGCGCAAGACGCTGCACGCAATACGCTCCAGCCTGGTGGACGGCGCCAAGCAGGCATTGCCGGTTGGCCTGGCTTGCGCCATCGTCGGCGTCATCATCGGTGTGCTGACGCTGACCGGCGCGGCCTCCAGCTTTGCCGGCTTCATCCTGGAGATCGGTTCCAGCAGCCTGTTCCTCTCGCTGGTATTGACGATGATCGTCTGCCTGATCCTCGGTATGGGCATCCCCACGATTCCCAACTACATCATCACCAGCTCGATCGCCGCGCCCGCGCTGCTCAAGCTCGGCGTGCCGCTCATCGTGTCGCACATGTTCGTGTTCTATTTCGGCATCATGGCCGACCTGACGCCACCGGTGGCGCTGGCCGCATTCGCCGCCGCCTCGATCGCCAAGGACTCGCCGATGAAGATCGGCTTCAAGGCAACGCAGATTGCGATCGCGGGCTTCGTCATTCCTTACATGGCGGTATATGACCCGGCCTTGATGCTGCAGGGGAACTGGACGGTG
>DASVLM010000682.1:0-2941 GCA_036384875.1 Noviherbaspirillum sp. | reverse complement strand
CACGATTCTTAGCGGGTCAGTAGCCCTAAACACAAGAAAAGCTTGCGCAAACGGGACGCGTTCATATAGACACCTATGACAGAGCATGACTCAGAGCTTTTGCAGCGGCTGGTCGTCGGCAACAAGCGGGATGGTCGCCGGCGGTACGACAAACAAGCGAAGACCGAGCTGGTCCAAGACGGCCCAGCTCTAAAAATGCCGAAATCAGAACGAATAACTCGCTCGAATCACGGCAAAATTCACGCCGTTATTCGGATGTTTGATTCCCCCGTTGGAAAAGTGCTGGATTTTGAGTCCCAAATCTAGGCTATTGGAAAAAACATAGCCGACTGCGAGATGATCCCCGAATTCGAAACGTGTCGACAGTTTTCGACCATTGTTATCGTAAAGATCCGATAGCAAGTGCGCGCCGACTGCCGCTTCGGCATATGCACCTTTAAGGGTATCGTTCTGAAAGCGGAAAACAGGTGTAATTCCAATACCGGTAATGTTTTGGGTGCTATCTGGAACATTCTGGTAGCGATTGCCTCGCCACTGCATCAATGTCGCATCCCAGTAACCCCCGATATGGGTGCCGTTTGATTGCCACCATTTGTTTGCCCACTTCCATTGAAGACCGGCGCGCAGCAATTGCGTATGGTTTCCAGTTCCGAATTCGAGTGACGCAGAATCGACCGCCTGGCTGGAGGCGCTTGTTGTGCAGGCGGCCATAAAGAACGCGAGTGCCTTCCAATTACAATTTTTTTTCATTGTTTATCTTCCAACGATAAATTCAAGATTTCCGCTAACCGGCAATTCCCCATGCTAATTGCATTCCAGCAATTAGTTGCGACGTGACTTACTTATTCTAAAGTGAACCAAGTTATGGCGAATATGCCGGTTCGATACAGCCTGCAATGTCCATGCGCAGTTCAAGCACACATCCGGAAAGGGGGCGTGCATTCAATTCGTCTGCCGGGCGATTGTGGCGGGCCGTTGTGATAAAGAGCGTTTTCAGGTCTGTTCCTCCAAAGGCGACCATCGTGGGGCAGCGAACGGGAAGTGGAATCTCACGCAGTATTTCGCCTTCCGGCGAAAGACGCAGAATTCTTCCGCCTTCATACATGGCGCACCAATACGCGCCCTCGCTATCAATTGCGGCGCCATCCGGACGTCCGCCATAATTATTCGACTTGTCAGTTGAAAATTGTTTGAACACTCTGCTGGCGCCGATATTGCCACTTGTTGGGTCAATGTCGTAGGCGCTAATGCGATGTGCCGTAGTGTCGGCATGATAAAGCGTACGGTTGTCCAAGCTGAATGCAACGCCATTCGATACCGTGACAGGATTGCCGACATCGCGGATCGTACCGTGGTCCAGGCAAAACAATGAGGCACCGGCCTTGTCGCGGGGTTCGTAGAGAGTGCCGACCCACAGGCGGCCAGCAGCGTCGCAACGGCCGTCGTTGAATCGCATCAGCGACGTATCGTACGGCGCATCCACAATGGGTTGCAGTGTGCCGTCCGACGTATCGAGAAACGCAATCCCGCTGCGCATTGCGACGACCATTTTTCCATCAGAGCTGCGCACGAGACAGCCGGGCTCAGACGGCAGGTTCCAAAATCGATGCTGCGAATTGGCGAGGCTGAAGCGGTGAACCGCCTTGCCGGCGATATCAACCCAATACAGCGAAGATTCTTCGGGATGCCATACCGGGCATTCCCCAAGTTGCATTGGCGTATCGATTAAAGCGCGAATTTCCTGTGACGACATGAGAGTTGCAAATTTGAGATGATGAGGCACCATTATGCATTGATTCCAATGATTGAGGAGGTCTCTTGGCTACGCACACTTCGTCTCCGGCGATTGCTTTTCTGGGCATCGGATTGATGGGTAAACCCATGGCGCGTCGACTACTGGAAGCCGGTTATCCACTCGCGGTGTGGAATCGCAGCCGGGCAAAGGCCGAGGAACTTGCTTCGGCGGGAGCAATCGTCTGCGATACATCTGTCGAGGCCGCCGCTAAAGCAGACATCGTTATCACCATGCTGGAAGCCGGACCAGTTGTCGCGGAGGTGATTCAACGGGCGATGGAAGGCTTCCGACAGGGCCTGCTGGTAATTGATATGAGCTCAACGCGCCAGTCCGAAGCGCAGGCCATGCATGACCTGCTGGCTGCGCGCGGCGTCCGGTTTCTGGATGCACCGGTTTCCGGCGGTGTGCTCGGCGCGGAGGCCGGTACGCTCGCCATCATGGCAGGTGGCAGCGAAGAGGATTTTGCCCGCGCGGAGCCGATACTCGGGGTAATGGGACGGCCAACGCGCGTGGGGCCGGCCGGCTGCGGTCAGCTGGCGAAACTGTGCAACCAGCTGATCGTTGGCGGAACCTTGAGCATTGTGGCGGAAGCACTTCTGCTTGCACAGGCCGGCGGTGCCGATCCCGCGGCAGTGCGTGCCGCGATACGCGGCGGCTTTGCCGAAAGCCGCATACTGGAAGTCCACGGGCAGCGCATGCTCGACCGCAACTTTATGCCGGGTGGCCAAGTCAAAAGCCAGGCGAAAGACATGGAAAACATCCTGGTCGCTGCCCAGGCTGCCAACATTGCCTTGCCGGTGACCGAACTGGTGACGCAGATGTATCGCAGTATCCTGGACGCTGTTCCGAACGCCGATCAGTCGGCAGCCTTGCTCGCGCTGGAAAGCTTGAATCCAGGCACCCGCGTCGGCGACGGGCCGGACCGATTGCCGTAACGGCAAATTTCGATGAGCCGTCGCGAGCGTTCTCGCTCGCGGCTATCCAATTTAAAGTGCAATCCTGATTTCACAATGACACCAAAGCTTCAAGAACGTACCGACTGGCGCGCCATCTGGCAACTGCTCAAGCCGTATTGGGTTTCAGAGGAAAAATGGATAGGGCGCGGCCTGCTCGCAGCGGTTGTCGGACTGGCGCTCTTCATGGTCT
>DASVLM010000681.1:0-3902 GCA_036384875.1 Noviherbaspirillum sp. | reverse complement strand
GCGCCGCGCAAGATGAAGTTCGGCGTGTCCGAAGGCATGGTGCTGGCCGCGTCTGCTGCCGATGAGAAGGCCAATCCGGGGATTTATGTGTTGAATCCCTGGCCGGGTGCCGAGCCTGGCATGCGGGTGCGCTGACAAAATTTCGTAGGTTGGGCTGAGCGAATGCGAAGCCCAACATCGGCGGATTGCGCCATTACATGCGTTGATTTAACGCGCGGTTGTTGGGCTTCGCATTCGCTCAACCCAACCTACAAAACTTCAAAATGCAGTCAAACCGGCAAACGGTTCGCCGGCTGCCAGCCTGCCTCCGTTTCGCTTTCGTACATCTCGAACGCATCCTCGATGATCTCGCACAACTGCACCTTGTCCCAGGGCTTGTTGAGGAACTTGAACACGGCGCCGACATTGATCGCATCGGTCACGATGCCGACATCGGCATAGCCCGAGAGGATAATGCGCACCGTTTGCGGATACATCTGGCGGATGCGGCGGAACAACTCGACCCCGCTCATGTCGGGCATGCGCTGGTCGCAGATGATCACGCCCACTTCGTGCGTCGCCAGCAGTTCCAGCGCAGCCGGGCCGCTCCTAGCCTGCAATATCCGGTAGTTGAAACCGGAGAGCGAGCGCGCCAGGGCCGAGAGCACGCATTGCTCGTCGTCCACCAGCAGCACGGTGCGGGTGCCGTGTTCGCGGCCCAGTTTTTCCAGCGGCACGCTGCGCTGTTCGCGCAGGATGGCGCCGCAGTCCTCGCCAGAGAGCGGCGCACTGAAATAAAAACCCTGGAATTCGTCGCAGCCGCGGTCGGCCAGCAAGGCCAGTTGGCCTTCACTTTCCACGCCTTCGGCCGTGACGCGCAGATGCAGGCTGTGCGCCATCGAGATCACGGCATCCGAGATGGCCAGGTCTTCCGGATTGTGGCCGATGTCGCGCACGAAGCTCTGGTGCAGCTTGATCTGGTCGAGCGGCAATTGCTTGAGGAAATTCAGGTTGGTGTAGCCCGAACCGAAATCGTCCACCACCAGGCGTACGCCGATGTCCTTCAATTCGTGCAGCACGCGCACCGTCGTCACCGGGTCTTGCATCGATTGCGCCTCGCTGATTTCCAGTTCGAGAAAATGCGGATCGACGCCGGTTTCCTCGAGCACTGCTGCGACCTGCGCCGCAAAATCGGGCTGCAGGAATTGCGTCCCGGCGACATTGACCGCCATCGGCAGCATGGCGATCTTTTCCTTGTGCCATTTCTTCATCTGCAGGCAAGCCATGCGCATGACCCAAAGCCCGATGCGCGGCATCATGCCGATCTCTTCGGCCAGGGGGATGAAACGCAGCGGCTCGATCACGCCGTGCTCGGGATGGTCCCAGCGCAGCAAGGCCTCGATGCCGGTCACGCGGCCGGTGTGCAAGTCCACGCGCGGCTGGTAGTGCAGAAAAAATTCCTGGCGTTCGAGCGCGCCATGCAGGCTGCGCTCCAGCGCCACGCGCTGGTTGATGCGCTCGGTCAGGTCTTCAGTGAAGAACTGGAAGTTGTTGCGCCCCAGTTCCTTGGCGCGGTACATGGCCGCATCGGCGTTCTTCAACAGCGTATCGACGTCCCGCCCATCCTGCGGATAGAACGAGAAACCGATACTGCAGGTGGTGCGGATTTCGCCGCCTTCGACCAGGATGGGTTCGGCGATGCTGTTCAGGATGCGCTGCATGGCATGCATGGTCACGTCTTCGTTGGCCTGGTCGTACAGCACGAGAGCGAATTCGTCGCCGCCCAGGCGCGCCACGGTATCGGACTCCCGCACGCAAGCCTGCAGGCGCCGCGCCACCTCGACGAGCAATTGGTCGCCCGCATCGTGGCCCAGCGTATCGTTGACGAACTTGAACTTGTCCAGATCGATATAGGCTACGGCCACCCGGCGCTCGTAACGCTCGGCATAGCTCACGGCCTGATGCAGCCGGTCGATCAGCAGATTGCGGTTGGGCAGGCCGGTGAGCGCATCGTGCCCGGCACGGAAACCGAGCACTTCGCGTTCGCGTTTTTGTTTCAGTTGCAAGCTCACCCGGGCACAGACTTCCATCGCCGAGAACGGCTTGACGAGGTAATCGGCACAGCCCAATTCGAAGGCCCTGAGCTTTTGCTGCACGTCGTCCTGTTCGGCCAGGAAGATCACCGGAATGCCGGCCAACTCAGCCACGGACTTGATATTGCGGCAAAACTCCACGGCCTCCGCCGTGGCGCAGGCGAGCAGGATCAAATCGGGAGGGAGGCGGCCGATTTCAGCCATGATGCCATTGCCGCTGCTCGCGACACGCACAGCATGGCCCTGCTGACCCAATGCATCGGTCAGGTCGTCCAACTCCGTTGCCACATCGTCAACGAGGAGGATTTCGGCAATGGCTGCTTCCGAATGTGCCGACATACAAGCCCCGGTCACCCTGGCGGCAAACTGACAGCATCACTACCAGTTTCGAGCCCTTCTCAAGAGAGCCTTTAAACTTGCCGCCTATCAATTGAATTTTCATCTTACTTCCAATACCAGCGCTACGCAAAGACAATCTTTGCGCGAAACCGGACGTCACACGATGCCTTAAGTTCATTTGCAACACTTTGCGGCGGACAGGCTGTTTTTCGGTCCAAGACGCAAGTCGGGGTAAAATATCAGCCAGTTCCAACCTGTTATCAACCTGTCATGATCCTGCCGCCGAAAATTGTTACCTACGAGTCCGAAGCGACCCAATTCATCAATGGATTGAAGAAACAGAATCCCAAGCTGGAGGAATCGCAACGCGCCGGCCGCGCCCTGCTGTGGGACAAGGCACCGATCGATCTCGACTGGAAGCGCCGCAGCGACGATTCGCGCGTCAAGCAGCAAGCCTACGTCTACCAAAGCAAATAAGTGAGCACCCACGGGCAGGATTCGCTGCTGGCGCAATTGCCGTCCAGCGCCCCGGACTTGGCCGTGGAAGGTCAGGCCGACAGCACACCCGACGTGGTCGACGGCGTCGGCATTGCACGCCTGTATGGCGAGCCGCTGTTCAACCTGCCCAACGACCTCTACATCCCGCCCGATGCGCTCGAAGTCTTCCTCGAAGCCTTCGAAGGCCCGCTCGACCTGCTGCTCTACCTGATCCGCAAGCAGAACTTCAACATCCTCGACATTCCGATGGCGCAAGTGACCTTGCAATACCTGGAATACGTCGACCAGATTCGCAGCCGCAACCTCGAACTGGCGGCGGAATACCTGCTGATGGCCGCCATGCTGATCGAGATCAAGTCGCGCATGCTGCTGCCGGTGAAGAAAAGCGAAACGGGCGAGGAAGCGGCCGACCCGCGTGCCGAACTGGTGCGCCGCCTGCTCGAATACGAACAGATCAAGCTCGCCGCACAACAGCTCGATACGCTGCCGCAGTTGGGGCGCGACTACGTGCGCGCGCAAATCTATATCGAGCAAAGCCTGGTGCCGCGCTGGCCCGAAGTCAATATCGTCGATCTGCAGGAAGCCTGGGCCGACGTGATGAAGCGCGCCAGGCTCACGGCGCACCACACCATCAGCCGCGAAGAGTTGTCCGTGCGCGAGCACATGACGGGCATCCTGCGCCGCCTGCAGTCGGCAAAATTCGTCGAGTTCGCCGACCTGTTCGACCCCGCGCGCGGCGTGCCCGTGGTGGTGGTCAATTTCGTCGCGCTGCTCGAACTGGCCAAGGAAACGCTGATCGAAATCACGCAAGCGGAAGCCTTTGCGCCCATTTACGTTAGACTCGCCTATTCGCCAACGTAACCCCACCACAACCGCATGAAGATCATTTCCACGATTGAAGAATTGCGCGACCAGTTGCGCGGCCAGTTGCGCACCGCCTTCGTCCCCACCATGGGCAATTTGCACGAAGGACATCTCTCGCTGATGCGCCTC
>DASVLM010000680.1:0-10270 GCA_036384875.1 Noviherbaspirillum sp. | reverse complement strand
TATGGGCATGTCCGCCCGCAGGCGCGGCCAATCGAGATGACTCACGTCGTCGGCGCCGCTCCAGCACAAGGAGAAATCGCGCCAGCCAGTCAGATCAAGATCAGAGGCGTAACGCTGCAGGAATGCTCGCAGCTTCTTGTGATGCAGGTTTTCGTCTTGAGGATAGATGTGCCAGATGAACGGCTTGCCCGCCCACTGCGCACGCACGAATGAATCTTCACCGCGCACAAAATTGAGATCGCATGCCCATAGCAGCCTGTCGTAATCCGGTTGGGCGACGAAGGGCAGGACGCGCACAGTGAGTGCGCCACGAGTTCGTGCCGCCCCCGCCTTGCCCTCCTCCCCGAGGAACGCTTCGATTGATTCGGCCGCCACGCCTTCGGGCACCAGGCACGCAATAGCAGTATCACCGCCTTGCCACGCCTCGAACAATGCGGGAACAGGTGCATGCGGATAGCAAAACAGGGAAACCTTCAGCGCCGCCCTCTCCGCCGTCGTCAGGCCAAGACCGGTGAGGAATTCAGTCGCGGCCGACTCGTCCGACTGAAATTGCTGGCGCTGCTCTTCGAGTTTCGCTTCATGCAGCAGGCCGCCGGTTTTATTCGTGAACCCCGGGAAGAAAAAATGCTTGGTAATCGGCAGGCGCGGGTGGGGCGATGGCAAGGCGTGGCAGCCCTCCACCCACTCTTCGGCGGTAAGGCCTTCCAGATTCAGCCACACCGGACGCGGATTGCATTCGGCCATGGCAGCAATATAGCCCGGCGGGATATCGCAGGCGAAGAATTCGATAACGATGTCGGCAATATCAGACGTCGAGAAAACGCCTTCCTGATCCCGCCAGTGACGCACCATCACACCGGCAATCGTTTGCACCTCGGCATCGATTTCGACATCAGCACAGATCCGATGGAAGCTCCGCAAGTCATCTACCCACAACGTGACTGAAATGCCGTGCTCCAACTGTAATTGCCTGGACAAGCGCCAGCAGATGCCGATGTCACCGAAGTTATCGACAACCTTGCAGAAGATGGCCAGCGAAGGGACGTTGTTTTTGCCGGAGAACATGATGAAGACGCGACCTCCACTTCAAGCGCCGCACAAAGCAAAACGCCACGCATATAATGCGTGGCGTCTTATGTGGCGTCCCCACGGGGATTCGAACCCCGGTACTCACCGTGAAAGGGTGATGTCCTAGGCCTCTAGACGATGGGGACAGAAATCTGTCGTTACTGCAAGCCTATATTTTATCGCACATCAATCAGCTTGACTACTCGCTGCCGACTTGTTTCCACTTGGTGGAGGTAAGCGGGATCGAACCGCTGACCTCTTGCATGCCATGCAAGCGCTCTCCCAGCTGAGCTATACCCCCGTGTGCGAAGAAACGAGAGTATAGCAAGGATTTTTCTCGCGTGTAAAGTCTTCGCAAAAAATTCAGAGGAACTTTTCAAGACGAGCGAGCACGGTGTCGCGACCGAACAGTTCCAGCACCGCATCAATCGATGGCGTCTGCAGTTGGCCGGTGAGCGCAAGACGCAACGGCATGGCAAGTTGCGGCATCTTCAGCTTGTGCGCGGCCAGCACTTCCTTCATTGCTGCAGACAGCGCTGCCTTGTTCCACTCCACCGAACGGCATTGCTGCTCGAATTGCGCCAGCGCCGGTTTTACTGCGTCAATGATGTGCTGCGCCACCAGTTCGGCATCCGGCTTCGGCTGGCGATAGAACAGCATCGCCGAGTCGGCCAGTTCATTGATGGTATTGGCGCGATCCTTCAGCAGCGCAATGACGGCTTGCAGATCCGGCGCACCATCGAACTGCGCGCCCTCTTCTTCCATCTTCGGACGCACCAATCCTTCGAGACGAACATTGTCCGACTGCCTGATGTAATGGTTGTTGATCCATGCAAGCTTTTCCGGATTGAACTGCGCCGGCGACTTCGACAAGTGCTTGACGTCGAACCACTGGCAGAACTGCTCCATCGAGAAGATCTCGTCATCGCCGTGGCTCCAGCCGAGACGCGCGAGATAGTTCAGCATCGCTTCCGGCAAATAACCCTGCTCCGGATATTCCATCACGCTCACGGCGCCATGACGCTTGGAGAGCTTTTCGCCGTCGGCACCGAGAATCATCGGCACGTGGCCGTACTCTGGCAGCGGCGCACCGAGCGCACGCAGGATGTTGATCTGGCGCGGCGTGTTGTTGACATGATCGTCGCCGCGGATCACGTGGGTCATCTTCATGTCCCAGTCGTCGATGGCAACGCAGAAGTTGTAGGTCGGCGTGCCGTCGGGACGGGCGATGACGAGGTCGTCGAGTTCGCGGTTGGAAATGGTGATGGCGCCCTTGACCATGTCGTTCCACGTCACGTCGCCATCCAGCGGATTCTTGAAGCGCACGACCGGCTTGCGGCCTTCGGGAATCGGCGGCAGTGTCTTACCGGGCTCGGGACGCCAGGTGCCATCGTAGCGCGGCTTTTCACCGGCGGCGCGCTGACGCTCGCGCATGGCTTCTACTTCGTCCGGCGTGCAATAGCAGTGGTAAGCGGTGCCGGCAGTCAGCATTTGCGCCACGACTTCCCGATAGCGGTCCATGCGCTTCATCTGATAGAACGGGCCTTCGTCGTGATGCAGGCCGAGCCATTTCATGCCGTCGAGAATCGCCTGCACGGCTTCGGGGGTCGAGCGTTCGAGGTCGGTATCTTCGATACGCAAAATGAAAGTGCCGCCGAAATGGCGGGCGAAAGCCCAGGAGAACAGTGCGGTACGGGCACCGCCGAGGTGCAGGTAGCCGGTCGGGCTGGGAGCGAATCGTGTGCGGACGGTCATGGCAAAGAAAAACGGCCTTGGGACGCCAAAGCCGTGTCAAGGTGTAAAGCCCTGTATTTTAACGCGGCAGACTGTCGCAGGTCATTTCCGGCAGCGTCTTCCTTGCCAGTGCAATCCCGGCAAGCCGCCCCGCACTGCTAAAATGGAAGCTTTCCCCGAATTGCATTGCTAAACGTTTACCAAACGAGCACCACATGAGCACGACACCGTCCCGCAAGCTGTTTGTCACCACCGCCCTTCCCTACGCCAATGGTGCATTCCATATCGGCCACATCATGGAGTACATCCAGGCTGACATCTGGGTCCGCTACCAGCGCATGCAGGGCAATGAGGTGCACTTCGTTGGCGCGGACGATGCGCATGGCGCACCGATCATGATTGCCGCCGAGAAGGCTGGCGTAACGCCGCAAGAATTCGTCGCAAAGATTGCCGCCGGCCGCAAGCAGTACCTCGACGGCTTCCACATCAGCTTCGACAACTGGCATTCGACCGATGCGCCGGAAAACCATCAGCTGTCGCAGGACATCTACCGCCGCCTGCGCGACGCCGGGCTGATTACGACCAAGACCATCGAGCAGTTCTACGACCCCGTCAAGAACATGTTCCTGCCGGACCGTTACATCAAGGGCGAGTGCCCGAAGTGCGGCGCCAAGGACCAGTACGGCGATTCTTGCGAGGTATGCAGCGCTGTGTATTCGCCGACCGAACTGAAGAACCCGTATTCGACGCTGACCGGCGCCACGCCGGTGCTGAAGACGTCGGAGCACTTCTTCTTCCAGCTCTCCAACCCGAAGTGCATCGAGTTCCTGCGCGAATGGACGCAGTCGCCCGACCGCCTGCAGCCGGAAGTGGCCAACAAGGCAAACGAATGGCTGGAAGGCGAGGAAGGCCTGGGCGACTGGGACATCAGCCGCGACGCTCCCTATTTCGGCATCGAGATCCCGGATGCGCCGGGCAAGTATTTCTATGTGTGGCTGGATGCGCCGGTAGGCTACCTCGCGTCGCTCAAGAATTATTTCGACAAAACCGAGCGCGACTATGACGCCTTCATGGCCGACGGCTCTACCGAGCAGTACCACTTCATCGGCAAGGACATCATCTATTTCCACACGCTGTTCTGGCCGGCGATGCTGAAGTTCTCCGGCCTGAAGGTGCCGACCAATGTGTTCGTGCACGGCTTCATCACCGTGTCGGGTGAAAAAATGTCGAAGTCGCGCGGCACAGGCATCTCGCCGCTGCGCTACCTCGAGATCGGCATGAACCCGGAATGGCTGCGTTATTACATCGCGGCCAAACTGAATGCCAAGGTGGAAGATGTCGACTTCAATCCGGAGGATTTCGTTTCGCGCGTGAACTCGGACCTGATCGGCAAGTACGTCAACATCTGCAGCCGCGCGGCGGGCTTCATCACCAAGCGTTTCGGCGGACAGCTGAGCGACTCCGTTGCCGGGGACGACGCGATGAGCTGGCGCCTGCGCTTTGCCGAACAGGAAACGGTGATCAGGGAAGCTTTCGAGGCACGCGAGTTCGGCAAGGCGATCCGCCTGATCATGTCGCTGGCCGACGAGATCAACCAGTACGTCGACACCAAGAAGCCGTGGGAGCTGGCGAAGGATCCGGCCAACAGCCAGGAACTGCAGGACGTCTGCAGCAACCTGTTGCGCGCCTTCTATTGCCTGACGATCTATCTCGCACCTATCCTGCCGGCGCTGGCTCGCAAAGTCGCTGCGCTGTTCGGCATCGAACGCAACCTCACATGGGCTGACCTGCAGACGATGCCGAAATCCATCGGCACCTTCGAGCACCTGATGCAGCGCGTCGATCCGAAAATGCTTGATGCGCTGTTCGAACCGCCGGCGCAGGCTGCGGCAGAAGCCGCAGCAGCAGAAGCGGCGTCGAACATCGAGCCCATCGATGCCGAAATCAAGATCGACGACTTCGCGAAGGTCGACCTGCGCATTGCAAAGATCGTGAATTGCGAGCATGTCGAAGGTTCCGACAAGCTGCTTCGACTGACGCTCGACGTCGGCGAGGGCCGCACGCGCAATGTGTTCTCCGGCATCAAGTCTGCTTACAAACCGGAAGACCTGGTCGGCAAGCTGACGGTGATGGTCGCCAACCTCGCGCCGCGGAAGATGAAGTTCGGCATCTCCGAAGGCATGGTGCTGGCCGCGTCGGGCGCTGACGAAAAGGCGAATCCGGGACTGTACATTCTCCATCCGTGGCCGGGCGCCGAGCCGGGCATGCGGATTCGCTAAGGGCGCGACTGCTCCCGGCAACAGGATGAGCATCATCGTCCGCGAAGCGACACTGGATGACGCACAGGTCGTTGCCGACATCACCCGTGCAGCGTGGGCCAACAAGGTCGCCGTGACTTCCAGCGGACATCGCGAAACCGCCGTGCGGGTACGCGAACACTTGCTGGAAGGCGGCGGCTACATTCTTCTCGATAATGAGGAGCCGATCGGCTCGGTACGCTGGCTGCCGCTCGATACGAATTCCAGGATATGGGAAATTCTGCGCATGGGTGTGCTGCCGAAGTATCGAGGCGAACGTCTCTCCGAACAGTTGCTCGAAGCGGTGATCCACCGCGCGCTGGCAGCCAGCGTTTCCGAACTGCGCCTCGGCGTTCGTACCGACCAGCCGCGCCTGCTCGACTTCTACGCTGCCTATGGTTTTGAAGTGGCACCAGAGCTCGAGTACAGCCACGCAAACCCCGCCGAGCCCCCGCCCAGCGTCATGCGCCGCATGCTCTGATCTTTGATCCATCCCCTTGGCGGGACGCGGCTTGCGGGTGCACAATAAGTGCATGAACCGATCCAGCGACCTGCCGCCGGGACTTCGTGCAAATGGCATTGCGTGCCGTTGCCTATGCTGGTCGCTCGACTTCCTGCGAGAGCCTGCATGAACATCGCCGGCATCAACATCAACTTCCACCCCCGCCTTATCGATTCCCTCAAGGGATATGACAGGCATCGCTTCATGCAGGACTTCAGCGCCGGCATCACCGTCGGCATCGTCGCCCTGCCGCTGGCGATGGCGTTCGCGATTGCGTCGGGCGTCAAGCCGGAAGCCGGGTTGTTCACTGCCATCATTGCCGGCTTGCTGATTTCCGCTCTCGGCGGCACGCGCGTTCAAATTGGTGGTCCGGCCGGCGCTTTCATCGTCGTCATCTACGGCATCATCGAAAAATACGGCTTGCCCAACCTGCTGATCTCCACGATTCTCGCCGGCATGCTGCTGTTCGCGATGGGGATGTTCCGGCTCGGCTCGCTGATCCGCTTCATTCCGGTGCCCATTGTGATCGGGTTTACCAACGGCATTGCGGTACTCATCGCACTGTCGCAGATGAAGGATTTCTTCGGCCTCCAGATTGCAAAAATGCCGGGTGATTTCTTTGCACAAATCCAGGTGCTGGCAGCGCATGCAAGCACCTTCGACCCGGTTGCGCTGACGATCGCTGTTGCCTCGCTGGCGATCATGTTCGTCTGGCCGATTTTGTCAGGCAATACGCCGCATACGCCCTTCCGAACAACAATGCCGCCGCGCCTGCTGCGCGTACTGAAGCCGATCCCCGCTCCCATCGTGGTGCTGGTGACGAGTACGCTTGCCGTCACCTTCCTCGACCTGCACGTGGCGACCATCGGCACGCGATTCGGCGGCGTACCGCAAAGCCTGCCTGCCTTTCAGTTGCCGCAGTTCAGCTGGGAGACCGTCAAGCAGCTGGTCGGGCCGACCATCACCATCGCCTTGCTCGGCGCCATCGAATCCCTGCTTTGCGCGCGCGTTGCCGACAACATCACGGGCGACCGTCATGACCCTAACCAGGAATTGATGGCGCAAGGCGTCGCTAATTTCTGCGCGCCATTTTTTGGAGGCCTGCCGGCAACCGGCACCATTGCCCGTACTGTCACCAACATCCGCAGCGGCGCTGCGTCGCCGGTCGCGGGCATGGTGCATGCGGCAACGCTGCTGATCATCATCCTGGTCGCCGCACCGCTGGCAAAGAACGTGCCGCTTGCGGCACTGGCAGCGATCCTGATGCACGTCGCCTTCAACATGGGGGAGTGGCACGAGTTCATGCGGCTGATGCATTTCTCGCTCAACTACCGTGCGCTGCTGCTGACGACCTTCCTGCTCACGGTGGTGATCGACCTGACTGCCGCGGTCGAAGTCGGACTTGTAATGGCATGCGTGTTTTTCATCTATCGCGTATCGAGCCTGACCTGCATCGAACATGTGCCGGAGTCTTCGCTGCCGCTTGCACCGGCACCGGGCGTGACGGTCTACTCGATTTTCGGATCGCTGTTCTTCGGCGCGGTCGGAAAAGTGGAAGTGTTGCTCGAACCGGAGGCAGTACCCGGCCGCGTCCTCGTATTGAAGATGACGCAGCTCATCAACATCGACACTACCGGCATCGACGCACTGGATCGCATCCATCGGACCTTGCAAAAGCGCGGCTGCCGCCTTGTCCTGTGCGGCCCCAACCGCCAGCCCGCAAGCCTGATGCGCCGTACCGGATTCCTTGACAGGCTGGGAGGAGCAAATTGCGTGGAAGATCTCGCGCATGCTGTGGCACACGCGAACGCGATCGCCGGCGAATCGCCTCCGATCAAGCAGACTTGACCGGCCTCGCTTCGCTTTCGTATTGCATGAACGCCGCATCGAGAATGACGGACAGTTCGCTCTGCTTCCAGGGTTTCTGCAGCACCTTGAACACGCCGGCCTGATTGACGGCGCCGGTTGCAGTCGCCGTGTCGACCCCGGCGGCGAGCATGATGCGTACTGTTGCCGGATACATGTAGCGAACCCGACTCAGGAATTCGACGCCGCTCATGTCGTCAAGCTTTTGTTCGCACAGAATGATGCCCACTTCCTGTTCTGCCAGCGCCTCGAAAGCCTGCTCGGCATCGGCAGCCTCGATAAGGCGATAGCCCGCCAGCTTTGCCATGCCCGTGAGCATGGAACGTGCATCGGCGTCGCTGTCGACCACCAGCAAGGTACGGCGATTCTTGCGGCGAAGCAGCTGCTCCACCGACAGCATGCGATTCTCGAGCATCAGCGCGGTACACACATCGACTGGCACAGCCGGGCTGAAATAATCGCCCTGCATTTCGTCGCAACCGCGATCGGCCAGCAGTGCGAGCTGGCTGCCGCTCTCGATACCTTCGGCGGATACCTTGAGCCGCAGGCTGTGCGCGATGCTGATGACCGCATCGGCCAGCGCGAGGTCGTCCGGTTGGCGCTCGATCTCGTCGACGAAACTCGGATCGAGCTTGATGCGGTCGACCTTGAATTTTTTCAGATAGCCGAGGTTGGAGAAACCCGTCCCGAAGTCATCGATCGTGAGTCCGATCCCGATCGTTTGCAGTTCCCGCAATACCTGGATCGTGGTTTCAGGATCGTTCATCAGCAGCGACTCCTTGAACTCCAGTTCAAGCATGCCGGCTTCGACTTGTTCCTCCTGCAGGATGGCAGCCAGTGCACGGGCAAGTCCGGGACGCAGGAACTGATGTGCGGAGACGTTGATCGACACCGGAACCCCAGCCACGCCCATCGCACTCCATTGACGCAACTGCCGGCACACCGAGCGCAGCACCCATTCGCCGATCCGCTCGATCAATCCGGCCTCTTCCGCCACCGGGATGAAGGTCATCGGCGGCAGCAGTCCGCGTTCCGGATGGCGCCAGCGGATCAGTGCCTCCAGCGCCACTACCCGGCCGCTGCGCAATGCGATGCGCGGCTGGTAGTGCAACAGGAATTCGTCCTGCGCCAACGCGCGCCGCAGATTGTGTTCGAGCACGATATGCTCATTGATGCGATTGTTCAGTTCACTGGTGAAGAACTGGAAGTTGTTGCGACCGAGTTCCTTGGCGCGATACATCGCGGCATCCGCATTCTTCAGCAAGGTATCGGCATCACAACCGTCCTGCGGATAGCAGGCAAAGCCGATGCTGCAGCTGCTGGCCAGCGAATAACCGTCGACGTCGATCGGTTCGGAAATGCGTTCGAGGATGCGCTGCATCGCATGCATGGCGGCATTCTCGTTGGCTTGGTCGTAGAAGATGACGACGAATTCGTCGCCGCCCAGACGCGCCACGGTATCCGATTCCCGAACACAGGAAAGCAGCCGCCGTGCGACTTCAACGAGAAGAAGATCGCCGGTCTTGTGGCCCAACCTGTCGTTGATGCCCTTGAACTTGTCGAGGTCGAGGTAGGCGACGGCGACCTGGCTGCCGTAGCGCTCCGCATAGCTGATGGCTTGCTGCAGCCGGTCCGCCAGCAAGCTGCGGTTCGGCAGACCGGTCAGCGGATCGTGTCCTGCCTGGAAGCCGAGGCGATCGTGCGCACGCTTCATTTCCAGGTGCGCATGGATGCGCGCCCGGATTTCAGCCACGTTCACCGGCTTGGTCACGTAATCGATACCGCCGCAGTTGAAGGCTTCAACCTTGGTTTTCGTGTCGTCGTAGATGCTGATGAAGATGACCGGGATGCCCGCATGCAGGTCTTCCTGCTTGAGCTGGCGGCACACTTCGAAACCGTCCATGGACGGCATGTTGATGTCGAGAAGGATCAGGTCCGGCGGCGAATCGCTCACGGCTTTCAGCGCTTCTTCGCCGCTGACGGCGGTGCGTACGCGATAGCCTTGTGCCGCGAGGATCTCGGCGAGGAACTTGCACTCCGTCGGCGTATCGTCGACGATCAGGATTTCTGCAACGTCGGCGCCAGAAGCAAACTGCATGATTCGCCTCTTCGTATTTCGGCCCCGGCCTTATACCGATACTTTCAAATTCCAGTACAGGCCTGTCTTGTTGTTACTTTTTGGTGTTACTTCTTGTTGTTACTTTGTGGCAATAATACTGGTACCAAGCCGAATAAGCCAGAAATATGTCGAATTCGTTATCGAATTGAAAACCCCTCTGCGGGAGCAGTTCGGTTTGTCGCACTTTTACGCTGCAAGCACCGTCTTTTCGATCATTTGCGTCGCGGGAAGCAGGGAAAGACGGGGTAAAATAGCGCCTGCCATTTTCCAACCATTGCCTCAATCATGAAATTCAGCAACCAGGACACGCGATATGTTTCGGATTTCACCAAGTTCCTCAACGAGATGAAGGCAAAGAACCCGAAGATCGAAGAAAACCAGCGCGCAGGCCGTTCTATCTGGTGGGACAAGGCGCCGATCGATCTCGATGCGCGCCGCCGCGACCAGGAATCGCGCGTCAAGCAGCAGGCTTACGTCTACCAGACCAAGTAAGCTGTCGTGAGCAATACGCAGGAAGCGCTTCTCGCGCATCTGCCCGCCGACGCTCCCGAACTCGCGCTTGCCGGGCAACCTGATTCGACGCCGGACGTCATCGACGGCGTCGCCTTCGCCAAGCTGTACGGCGAACCGCTGTTCAAGCTGCCCAACGACCTCTACATTCCGCCGGATGCACTCGAGATCTTC
>DASVLM010000679.1:0-5447 GCA_036384875.1 Noviherbaspirillum sp. | reverse complement strand
TGGGTAATTATGGCGGACGCACTGGTGGATGCATTCTGTTCGATCGCGGCCTGGTTGCCGTAGCCGGTCGAGTTGATGATAGCCTGGCCGAAGGCCGGCGAAGCTGCATAGGCAAGGCCAATGGCCACCGCCAATGCGGTGAGTTTGATTTTCAAGTTCTATCTCCTGGATGACAAGGGCGAACGACATCGATGTGATACAGCGCCCTCAATACTGGATCACCTTTGCTGCAAGACCGTTTCCCTGCTGCTGCACCTGCAGGTTGGGGCTGAGCGGGTTCTGTTGCACATTGACGGTATTGGAATTGCCGTACTGCTCGATGACTGCGCGGCGCCCTGCTCCGCCTTGCACGACGCTGGCCTGATTGGCCCGTCCGGACTGGATTAATTCGACGTTATTGCCGGCGCCCGATTGCAGGACGACGAAGTTGTTTCCGTCGCCGCTTTGGGTGGCGTTGGCGTTGTTTTCAAAACCGTTCTGAGTCAGCTGTCCGGTGTGCTGTATGCCTTGTTGGCGGATAGCCGCTTCGTTCAGTTCGCCGTTCTGCACTATGCGCGCCAGCAGTCCCCCCTTGCCGGCAACGCCCCCATCATCAAGTTCCGAGCCTTGCGCAAGGTCGGCCGCGAGCACCGGATACATGGCCAACGCTAGCGAGATGCACGCAGCTCGCAAGAGGTGCTTAATTGATTTCACGTGCCCCCCCGTTGTTTTCCACGCGCGCCTCGACGTTCGGAACCTGCGCTACACCGTCAAGGTATTCTTCGCTTTCCTTGCGATAGGCGCGCAGCACCGGTGAGCTCCAGTCCTGCTCATTCTTCAGCGACCAAACCTTGTCGCGCAGACCCTGCACGACAAGATGGACAACCGCAGCTTCAAGGGCCTCCCGTACGCAGAGCTGCGACGGTTCATTGCGGGTGAACCCGGCTTCAAGCTCCAGCAATCCTTTGAAATTTGCGAAGCGATAGGCGCCGGTATGCAGCTCGTAGGAATAAATGGTTTTGGTTGTGGATACGCTGTTAAGAATTTGCCCATTGCGAATATCCACCGTGCGCAGATTGACTGTGACTTGGTCGACCCGGTATTGCGTATCGAGGCTGACACCAAGATAGCCGGCGCCCGCGCCTCCAGTGCGCACATTGCTCTCGTAAGCGACGATGCCGCCCTCTACCAGCACGCTGGCCGGCACCAAAGTCGGGAGATTGATTTGTTGATTTCCCTTGTCTTGCGGTGACTCGAGCGCACGTACGATCTTGCGTTCAGTCAGCAGGTTCTGCAGGTTCTCTCGCTCGACGGGCGTGAACCAGCCTGAATCCTTCAACGCCTTGACCAGCAATGAAGCAGCACCCTGTGTAACCGCTGTGGAAAACGAACTGTCAGGTGAGGGCTTGTATTGCCCGGTCTGATCGCGGAAGCCGTACACGGCCACCACCACCTTGCCTTTCGGCTCGGGCAATCGCACCAGGTCGTGCGTGACACGCGTTACTGGCGAAAGCTGCGCGCCAGTTTCCGCGTTGGACGGCGGATGTACGGTAGTGCAACCGCCCAGCACGAATAACAGTGCAGGCAGGGCTCCTCGCAAGAAGGCGCTCATTACGGCCCACCGACCTGGAACGATGTAGATTGTCCCGTCGCCTTGTCAGTAGTCGTCACCTGCAGCAAGCCGCCGCCGAGATCGGAAATCTGGATGGTGAAGTTGCCAGTACTGACCGTGCCGGGAACCAGTTGGCCGTTAGGACCCATGATGCCCGTCGTGGCAGCAGAGGCAAGCCGACTGAGCACCGAGCGTTCGAGGATATCGTTGAACTGTTGCAGTGAAGTCTGCTGGGTGGTTTGGATTGGTGCGGGCGCGTCCGGATCTTTGGTGCGGTTCTGTGCTTGTGCAGCATTCAGCAAGACGGAACCATTCAGCGCATTCCCGCCGAAACTGGGGTTCACGGGTGTATAGACAAGTTCGCTGGCGTGCACGGTCGACTCACGCAGGCACGTCAAGGCGACAAGCAGGAATAGCGAAGCAAGGTATGGCAAGTTATGGGGATAGCGCATGAGCTCGTCCGTTCATTCAGATTTCGTCTGGACCGATATCGGCATCGCGAAAGAGCAGGCGCTCGACTTCCGCATCGGTCACCTTCTGGTAAGCGATATCTGCCGCCTGCTGGCCAAGTTCACGGATGCCTGCTTGCCCAGCCGGAAGAGCCGCCTGAAAAATGCGGCGCTGCGCATACTCAATCCACACTTGACCACCCCAGCGCGCCGAAGGCCGTTCATGAATTGAAATGGCGTAACGTTCGGCGGTGTCTCGATCGCGCCATGCTGCGACAAATTGGCGGAAAAAATCCTGGCCACTTACGGTGACGGTTTCATCCGCAACAATGCCGCCTAGACTGTCTTCGGGAATGACTCGAATGGCACTGTTCGCCCGCACCATGCTTGTTGCGAGCACGAGAAAGAGAACCACGCCAGTTCGTAAAAAATTCATCTAATCCCCTTCATACAGACGGCGCTGCTTTACTTACGGCAATAATTAGTTACAAATAAAACAACATCGGATGCGAATATTGATTATTTTTTTGATAATTGTCAATTAAGTAATTTTTTGCCTGCCCACCGTATGGTTCCGATGGGTTGAAGTACGCCCGACGCATAGGCCGCCGGTGCTATAATTCGCACGGAATTTCCGCAATGAAGTCAATCGCTTAGCTGCTTTTCGACTCCAGTTGCTCGGTGGTCTGGCGGCATCGTTCAGGCTTCTGGCCCGCCCACTCCTTCCCTTGGCGCTGTCGCCAAAGGGATGTTTTGAACATCTGCGGGGTATGGGATGCGGCTTCGCCCCTTCATCATCGGTTTCGTAGTTGCCATCACCGCGCTGCCTGCATTCGCGGCAGATCGGCCATTCCCGCAAAACACCAGGCGTGGAACCATGGCGCCGGCCAACTATCCGGAGATCGTGATCGACGGCCAGTCGCGGCAGCTCGCGCCCGGCGCGCGCATTTGGAATGCGAACAACCTGATCGAGATGCCTGCCTCCCTGCGCGGCAGCGACATTGCGGTGAACTTCACCATAGACGCACAGGGCGCCATCGACCGCGTGTGGATCCTGAGCCCGGACGAGGCGAGCGAGCCGCTCGCGCAACAGATCAATCGCCAGTTACGATAAAGAAGCAATGCCGAAAAAAGTATTCATCAAGACGTTCGGCTGCCAGATGAACGAGTACGACTCGGACAAGATGGCAGACGTATTGAACGTGGCAGAAGGCCTCGTAAAAACCGATACGCCGGAAGATGCGGACGTGATCCTGCTCAATACCTGCTCGGTGCGCGAGAAGGCACAGGAAAAAGTCTTTTCCGATCTGGGGCGCCTGCGCGAACTTAAATTGTCCCGGCCCGGACTGGTGATCGGTGTCGGCGGCTGCGTTGCTTCACAGGAAGGCGAAGCGATCGTCAAGCGCGCGCCGTATGTCGATGTGGTGTTCGGCCCGCAAACCCTGCACCGCCTGCCTGATCTCATCAGCAAGCGCCGCGAAACCGGCCATGCCCAGGTCGACATCAGCTTCCCTGAAATCGAAAAGTTCGACAACCTGCCGCCGGCGCGTGTCGAAGGCGGCACGGCTTACGTATCGATCATGGAAGGCTGCAGCAAGTACTGCAGCTATTGCGTCGTGCCCTACACCCGCGGCGAGGAAGTCTCGCGCCGCTTCGAGGATGTGCTGGCCGAAGTCGCCGGCATCGTGCAGCAGGGCGTGAAGGAAATCACGCTGCTCGGCCAGAACGTGAACGCCTATCGCGGCCAGATGGCCGACGGCGAGATTGCAGACTTCGCGCTGCTGATCGAATACATTGCAGAGTTGCCGGGCATCGAACGCATCCGCTTCGTCACCAGCCATCCGAAGGAATTCACGCAGCGCCTGATTGATACCTACGCCAAGGTACCGCAGCTGGTGAACCATCTCTACCTGCCCGCGCAACATGGCTCGGACCGCATCCTGATGGCAATGAAGCGCGGTTACACGGCGCTCGAATACAAGTCGGTCATTCGCCGCATGCGCGAAGTGCGGCCGGACATTGCGGTGGCAAGCGACTTCATCGTTGGCTTCCCCGGCGAGACCGATGCAGATTTCGAAGCGCTGATGAAGTTCGTCGAAGACGTGGGCTTCGACAACAGCTTCAGCTTCATCTTCAGCCCGCGCCCCGGCACGCCCGCGGCAAACCTGCCCGACGACACGCCGCGCGAGGTGAAACTGAAACGCCTCGAACGCCTGCAGGCATTGCTCGAATCCAACGGCCGCAAGATCAGCGAGAGCATGGTCGGCAGCGTGCAGCGCATCCTCGTCGAAGGCCCGTCGAAGAAGAACCCGAGCGAATTGCAAGGGCGAACCGAGAACAACCGCGTGGTGAACTTCGATGGCGGCCCGCATGCAAAGCGCCTGATCGGCCAGATGCTCGACCTCAACATCGTCAAGGCTTATCCCAACTCGCTGCGTGGCGAACTAGTCATCAAACAATGAATCTCAACGTTCGGCACAACTTATTTTGAGAACAAAAATCCCCGCACAACCCCTGCATTTCACTCCGGAACCGCTGGATAACAGGCGGCTCGCCCATCTGTGCGGCCCGATGGATGAAAACCTCCGGCAGATATCTGCTGCGCTCGATGTCACCGTATTCCGGCGCGGCGAGAAATTCATCGTCAGCGGCGAGAACGCACTGCGTGCGGTCGAGTTGCTTGAGGAGTTTTACGAGAAGGCCGACAAGAATATTTCCGTCGAAGACATCCAGCTTGCATTGGTCGAGCAGCGCGCCCAGCACTCCGCGCCGCAAGGCAATGGACAAGCGAATGGCGCCGCCGGTGACGATCGCCCTGAAGGCCTCGATGAAGCCGGCCCGGTGCTCAAGACCCGCCGCAACGATCTGCGCGGACGCACGCCACACCAGACGCAATACCTGAAAGCCATCCTTGAACATGACGTGACTTTCGGCGTGGGCCCTGCCGGCACCGGGAAGACGTATCTTGCTGTCGCCTGCGCGGTCGACGCGCTCGAACGCGACGCGGTCAAGCGCATCGTGCTGACGCGTCCCGCAGTGGAAGCCGGCGAACGTCTCGGCTTCCTGCCGGGCGACCTTGCGCAGAAAGTAGACCCGTACTTGCGCCCGCTGTACGACGCCCTCTACGACCTGATGGGTTTCGACCGTACGCAGAAAATGTTCGAGAAGCAAGTGATCGAGATTGCGCCGCTTGCATACATGCGCGGCCGCACGCTGAACCATTCCTTCGTGATCCTCGACGAAGCACAGAACACGACACCGGAACAGATGAAGATGTTCCTTACGCGCATAGGCTTCGGCAGCAAGGCGGTGGTAACCGGCGACGTAACCCAGATCGACCTCGAACGCTCGCAGAAGAGCGGACTGGTCGATGCCGTCAATGTGCTGAAGAACGTGCGCGGCATCGC
>DASVLM010000678.1:0-4510 GCA_036384875.1 Noviherbaspirillum sp. | reverse complement strand
CAAGTTGTGCAGGAACCCGGACGGTTTGAACTGGATTTGCTCGACTTGCGCATGATGGAAGGGCGGCAACGCCAGCTGGCTTTCGAGAACCGGCTGGCGGCAGACGCCGCGTATCGTTTCGATCTTGGCGGCGAACCGCCGTTTCGTGCATGCCTGATCCGGCTTGGGGACGATGAGTATGTACTCAGTCTCAACGTTCATCATATCGCAGCGGACGGCTGGAGTGCTCGCATCATTGTCAATGATATCTGTCGCGCGTACGAGAATGCATTGCTATCCGCCAAGGGGGGGGTTCCTGCTCCCTGGGAGCGCGGCTTGCAATATGCCGACTACAGCCGTTGGGAGCAGACGTGGCTTGACGGTCCTGCCTACCGGGAAGCGCGCGCCTATTGGGTGAAGGCATTGGATGGCCTTCCGCAGCTTCACAGTTTACCGACCGATTTTGGCCGATCGGCAAATGCCTCCGTAGACGGCAACACCCACGTGCAGCCGCTTTCGCCGACTCTTGCGGCTGCCATCGAGCGTGTTGCCAAGGCGCACCAACTGACCCCATTCGTAGTGTTGCAGGCGGCCTTTGCGGCGTGGTTATCACGCTACGCCGATCAGGACGATGTCGTGTTTGGTACGGCGGCGGCGAATCGAAAACCTGCCGAATTTATCGACACCGTCGGCCTGTTCGTCAACACGCTGGTGCTGCGCTTCCGGATGTCGCCGGAATTGTGTTTCACCGAGATATTGCAGATGGCCAGCGGAATCAATCAAAACGCTTTGCGTTATCAGCAATACCCTTTCGATGCCCTGGTCGAGGATTTGCAGCCCGCGCGCAGTCTGGGCTTCAACCCGTTGGTGCAAATCATGCTGGTCATGCAAGAGGACAAGGCCGGTCAACTGCAGCTGCCGGATGTGCGGGTGCTTCCTTTGCGTAACCGGCAGGCAGTCTCGAAGTTCGATATCGCCTTGCACGTTGCGCCTGAGGACGGAACCTTGCGCATGGAGTGGGAATATCGCACCGATCTTTTCCGCCACGACACCATCGCCGCAATGTCGGCCAGTTTCGAGTATGTGTTGAGCCAGGTACTGACGGTGCCGGAGCGGCCACTCGATCAGGTCGCATTGGTTGCGGCCGAGTCGGTCGCTCCGGGAGTGGACCTCGATGCGTTTCCCGCTCCGGTTTGTATTCACCGCCTGTTTGAGCAAGGCGTTGTCGCCCACCCTGATGCGCCGGCCGTGGTCGATGGCGGCGCCACGCTCAGCTATCGGGAAATGAATCGGCGAGCTGAAGGCGTTGCGCGCTATCTGCATCTGTCCGGCGCAGCCGGACGGCGCGTTGGTGTTTGCATGGACCGATCTGCCGGGCTTGTGGCCGCCATGCTCGGGATCATGAAGGCTGGTTCGGTCTATGTGCCGATCGATCCCGCCTATCCGGCCGAGCGTATCGAGTTCATGGTGCAGGACTCCGCCGTGGCTGTGCTGCTCGTCGGCGAAAACAAGCCGCTGCCGGCTTCGCTTCAACCGTCGGTTCCGACCGCAATGGTGGAATCGTTGATTGACGCAGGCGGTCCATCCGGCTTCGCGTTCGACGACGTACAGGCTCCGGCTTATATCATTTACACCTCAGGATCGACAGGCAGACCCAAGGGCGTGCTGGTCTCCCATCGCAACTTGTTTTATTCGCTGCTGGCCAATGGCAACTTGATGGAGTTCACCGGCAGCGATTCCATGCCTACCATCGGCTCCCAAGCTTTTGGGGTATCCCTGCTTGAAATTCTTTTGCCGCTGACGCGTGGCGGCGTGGTGCAGATCGTGCGCAAGGCCGATGGCGCGGACATCGCACGCCTGATTGATGTCACTAATGATGTCACAGTGCTGCATGCGGTTCCCAGCGTGATGCGCCAATGGCTGGAGGTGCTGTTGAGCAGGCAAGGCAACGATTACCCGCATTTGCGCTTGTTGCTTGTGGGCGGCGAATCGGTGCCGGAAGGGCTGTTGCGCAAGTTGCGCGAATGGCGCCCGTCCATGCGCCTGCTGGAGCTATATGGCATGACCGAATCGACTATCGTATGCAGCAGCTTTGCCGCCATCGCAGATGCGTCTGCGCACTACTGCATCGGGAAGCCGCATCCGACCGCGCGTTTCTATGTAATGAACCGTCGAGCTCAATTGCAGCCGGTCGGCGTGCCTGGCGAACTGTACATCGGCGGCCCGTCCATCGCGCTGGCATATCTCAATCAGCCGGAAATGACGGCCGAGCGATTTGTCGCCAATCCCTTCGTAGCCGGCGACCGCCTCTACAAGACCGGCGACCGCGTGCGCCAACTTGCTGATGGCAACTTCGAATTCCTTGGCCGCGTCGACCATCAAGTCAGCTTGCGTGGCGCGCGTATCGAAATGGGTGAGATCGAAACCTTGGCAACGTCCGTGCCGGGGGTCAGGCAGGTGATCGCACACGTGCTGGAGCTCGGTGACGAGGAGCGCACGCTGGTTTTGTATTTCACGCGGGATGCCGCTGCCGTTGCCGAGGAGCTGATACCGGCATTGCGTCAGACACTCACCCGCCATTTGCCGGACTATATGCGGCCGTCCATCATTGAAGCTATCGATGCGTTTCCGCTCAATCCCAACGGGAAGGTCGATCGCAAGCGTTTGCCCGCGCCAAGGTTTGCGCAAGGTGGCGACGAAAGCTCGCCCACCACCAACACGGAACGGCGGTTGCATGCGCTCTGGTGCGAGGTGCTGCAACGCAACGAGCTGGGAATTGATACCAATTTCTTCGAAGCAGGTGGCCATTCGTTGATGGCGATCAAGCTGGCGTCGAGGGTTCGATCGGAGTTCGGCATCGATTTTCCCTTGCTTGCGATGTTTAACGCGCCGACCGTCAGGCTCGGGGCCGTGCTCATTGAGACTGCGCTTCGCAACAAACATGCCGCCGCACTGATTGCCTCGGATGACGGCGCTAGCCCGGAGGCTGGTGAAGAGATGGTGTTCTAGACGCTTCACCCTCCAATTTTTCGATAAACAGACATCATGCGTACCTGTACCATATCCGGCTCCGAATTGAATTTCCTGGCATTTCTGGAACTGTGCTCCGAGAGAAAAATCCGCTTCATACTGCAGGGCGATCAGTTCAAAGTCCAGGCGCCCAAGGAGACTCTGACGTCGGAGATGGCTGCGGCGATGCGCCTTTTCAAGCCGGAAATTATAGATTGGTTGCGCCTGCATGCCGACGGCAATTCGGGCGCGGCAGCCGAGCTTGCACCTATTCCGGTCGTGGCACGTGCCGGAAGTTTGCGCAGTTCCCCGGGCCAGGAGGCGATGTGGCTGGCACACCGCGACGAACGGATTGGGGCCGCCTATCATTTTGTGCGGGTACTGCATTTGCATGGTGCTCTCGATGTCGATGCGGTGCAGGAAAGCTTTAACGACATCCTCCTGCGCCACGAAACATTGCGCACGACGCTGTCCGAGCTGGACGGCGAGATTGTGCAGCAAGTAGTGCCGATGCGCGCGTTGAAGGTCGAATCTACCGATCTGAGCGGAATGGCCCCTCAAGAACGCGAGGTGGCCGCCAACGACATCGTGGAGCAGGTTGGATCCATGCCTTTCGATCTTGCCCGCGACGTGATGTTGAGAGTGCGTCTGATACGCGAAGCGCCGGACCGCCATCAATTGATCGTGGTCATGCACCACATTGCAACCGATGGCTGGTCGCTAGGCATCATCGTCAAGGAATTTACCTGGTTGTACGGCGCGCGAGTGAAGGGCGAACCGGCACTGCTGCCTCCGCTGCCCATCCAGTATGCGGACTATTCCGCCTGGATTCGCGAAAAGACGGATGCGGCGCAGGCCTCGTCAGCATTGGCGTATTGGAGGGAGCAGCTACATGGCGTGCCCGAGGTGCATGGATTGCCGCTTGATCGTCCGCGGTCCAAGATGCAAAGCTTCCGAGGAAGGGCGGTCGTCACCCGGCTCTCGGCCGGCATGGGTGCAGCCTTGCAATCGCTAGCTTTGTCGCATGGCGGCACGCTTTACATGGCCATCGAGTGTGCCTTTGCCATTTTGCTTTCCAGATATTCGGGTAACGACGACATCGTGATCGGAACGCCGGCCGCCAACCGTACCCATCGCGACCTCGATGCGCTGGTTGGCTATTTCGTCAATCTCGTGCCGCTCAGGCAGCAGATCGATACGCAATGCTCGTTTCGCATATTGCTGGAACGGGCGCGCGATTGCATCGTCTCCGCGCTCGAGCAGCAGCATCTACCGTTCGATCGGGTTGTGCAGAATGTGGTCGGACGCCGCGACGCCAGCTATAACCCTTTGGTGCAAATCGTATTCGCGTTTCAGAATAACGATATTCCAGAGTTGAACCTGCCTGGCGTCAGCTGTACGATCAGCCAATCTGCCAACACACATAGTTTTTTCGATTTGCTGCTGGAGGCGACACAGACGCCTTCGGGCATTGACTTGCGCTGGGAATACGCCACCGACCTGTTCGACGAATCGACGATCG
>DASVLM010000677.1:0-13609 GCA_036384875.1 Noviherbaspirillum sp. | reverse complement strand
CCGATCATGGAAAGGCAAGGCTATTTCGTTTCGGGAAAATTCGATCAGTACCAGCGTGATATTCCCTATGTCACTCTTGCGCAAGCATTTCGGGAACTGGTGAAACAGCTCCTGACCGAAAGCGAGACTCGCATCGCTGGCTGGCGGGAGCAGATCCGGGAAGCCGTCGGCGTCAACGGCCAGCTCATTGTGGAGTTGTTGCCACAAGTCGAACTCATCATCGGCAAACAGGCGCCGGTGCCGGCGCTTCCGCCGGCCCAGGCTGAGTACCGTCTTCGCAAAGTATTCCGGCAATTTATCGGTGTGTTCGCCAGGAAAGAACATCCGCTGGTACTGTTCCTCGATGATGTGCAGTGGATCGATGCTGCGAGCCTGAAACTTGTCGAGCATCTGTTTACAGATCCCGCGGATGCCGGACATCTGCTGCTGATAGCGGCATACCGCGACAATGAGGTGAATGCGACACATCCACTGATGGCTGGCATGGAGGCGATCCGGCATAGCGGTGCACCAGTCGAGAACATATGGCTTGCTCCGCTGTCGTTGGCGCAACTGAACCGGCTGGTAGCCGATACGCTGCATGTGCCGGCGGCCGTATGCGAGCCTCTTGCACGCCTCGTGTTTGAAAGGACGGAGGGCAATCCGTTCTTTTTTATCCAGTTCCTTGTTTCGCTCCATAAGGAAGGCTTGCTGCAATGGAGTGCACAAGATCGGGTATGGCAGTGGAATCTTGACCGGATCAAGACACTGGATTTTGCCGACAATGTGGTTGAACTGATGGTCGGCAAGTTGCGACGGCTCCCGGCACCAACCCAGCAAGCGCTGCAGGTGGCTGCTTGCCAGGGCAACAAGTTCGATTTGCGCAACTTGGCATTGGTGAACCATGCTTCGAAAGACGAAGCACGGCAGTCCTTGTCGGCAGCAATAGAGGAAGACTTGATCGTCTGCGTCCACAGTACCTGCAAGTTCCTGCACGACCGTATCCAGCAAGCCGCTTACTCGCTCATCCCTGAAGAGCGCCGCAGCGAGGTTCACCTGCGCATCGGCCGTGCCTTCATGACAGGCATGACGACGGACGAATTGGCCGAGCATGTTTTCGATGTGGCCAACCAGTTCAACCTCGGCGCGGCGCTGCTCGCCGGCCGGGAAGAGAAGACACAAGTGGCAAAACTCAATCTGCAGGCCGGACGCAAGGCCAAAGCATCGGCGGCATATGCGTCGGCATGCAGTTATCTGGCGGCCGGCATGGCCTTGCTGGAGGAGGGCAACTGGAAAGAGGATTATCGGCTGATGTTCGACCTGGGGCTTGAACGCGCCAACTGCGAGTACCTGACCAGCAATTTTGATACGGCCCGGCAATTGATCGCGACGCTCATGGAAAAAGGCACATCGCGAACGGATCTGGCGGCAACCTATCATCTGAAGGTGCTGATCCATGAGATGGAGTCGGAACACCAGCAAGCTGTCGACAGTGCGCTCGACTGCCTGCGCCTGTTCGGCATGGACATCCTGGCGCATCCCGGCGAGGAGGCGGTCCGGCATGAATGCGAGACGGTGTGGTGCCATCTGGAGGACCGGTCGATCGAAAGTCTCATCGACCTGCCGCGCATGGCCGATCCGGAGATGCAGTCTGCCATGGACATATTGCAGACCGTCCACACCGCCGCGTTTTTGACGGACGTCAATCTGAGCAACCTGCTGCCGTGCCGCATACTGAATCTGAGCCTGAAGCATGGAATCACCGGCGCCTTCGCGCATGGGTGTGCCTGGTTCGGCGCCTGCCTCGGCCCGGTCTTTCATCGTTACCAGGAAGGGTATCGTTTCGCCACGCTGGCCTGCGATGTGGTGGAGAAACACGGTTTCTTCGCCTACAAGGCCAAGGCTTGTTTTGCGAGAGAGATGGCTGCGCTATGGACTCAGCCGGTAAGCGCCGCGCTTGACTTCGTGCGTGCAGCCTATCGTAGCGCGGTCGAGACCGGCGATCTTTCCATGGCTTGCTATAGCTGGCTCCATATACTCACCGACATGCGCCTGCGAGGCGATGCCCTGGATATCGTGTGGCGCGAATCGGAACAAGGCCTGGACTTCGTGCGCAAGAGCAGGTTCCGTCTCGTGGCGGACGGCATCCTGGTCCAGCAGCGGTTTATCGCCAACATGCGGGGGCAGACCGCAAGTTTTTCAAGCTTTAGCGATACCGGGTTCGACGAAGCAGCGTTCGAAGCGCAACTGAACCTGGACCGGGAGAGTACACTGGTCTGCTTTTACTGGATTCTCAAACTGATGGCTCGCTTCCTGTCGGGCGACTACGAGGCAGCCTTCGCGTCCGCGCAAAAAGCGCAGGCATTGCTCGGGGCTGCATCCAGCCGCATCCAGTTGCTGGATTATTTTTACTACACCGCACTCTCGGTGGCTGCACTCCACGAGAAGGCCAACCCCGAGCAGCAGCGCGAATGGCGCGAACTGCTGGCGGCGCACCAGGAGCAATTGCGTGAATGGGCAAAGAACTGTCCGTCCACTTTCCACGACAAGTTTGCCCTGGTCTCAGCCGAGATCGCGCGCCTGCAGGAAGAGGATCTGGCGGCCATGCGCCTGTACGAGCAAGCCATTCATGCTGCCCGCGAGAACGGTTTTCTGCATAGCGAGGGTATTGCCCACGAACTTGCCGCGAAATTCTATTTCGCGCGCGGTTTCCCGACTTCCGGCAAAGCGCACCTGGAACAGGCGCGCAACTGCTATGCGCATTGGGGCGCCGAGGGCAAGGTGCGGCAGCTCGACGAAACGTATCCGGAACCGCGGATGCAGGATTTGCGTATTCCATCTGCGCTCGCTAAAGGCGAGACCCAACTCGATCTGCAGTCGGTGACCAAGGCCTCGCAAGCCATCTCTGGCCGGATCGTGCAGGATGAGCTGATCGACACGCTCATGCACATCATGATCGAAAACGCCGGCGCCCAGAACTGCTGCCTGCTGCTTGTCCATGATGAAGAGCTGCTGCTCGCAGCCGATGCGAGAGTCGAGCGGCAGACGGTGCATGTACGGCTGCATGATGAACAAACGCTGCCGCAAACGCAGTTGCCCATTGCCATTCTCAATTACGTCCGGCGCAGCCGGGAGCAGGTGTTGCTGATGGATGCGGCCGAGCCGCACCCGTTTTCAGCAGACCCTTACTTCGCGCAACGGTCCTCCAAGTCTGTACTGTGCCTGCCCATTCTCCGGCAATCAGAGCTGATAGGATTGCTCTACCTGGAAAACAATCTTGCCACCCATGCCTTCACCCAGGACAGGGTGAAGGTACTGGAAGTGCTTGCTTGCCAGGCTGCCATATCGCTGGAAAATGCACGGCTTTTCACCGACCTGCAAAAGGAAAACATCGAGCGGAAACGGACCGAGAGCGCGCTGCGGGAGCGGGAAGCGCGCATCCGGCAGCTGGTTGAATCGAATATCATCGGCATCTTTTTCTTCGATTTGCGCGGCGGCATCGGCGACGCGAACAACGCGCTGCTGCACATGCTCGGCTACGATCGCGACGATCTGCTGTCCGGCAAACTGCAATGGGCCTCGCTCACTCCACCGGCCTACCGCGCGCAAGATGAACGGAAAGAGGCGGAAGTGCGTAGAACCGGCAAGTGCACTCCGTATGAGAAGGAATTTCTCCGCAAGGACGGCAGCCATGTTCCGGTATTGATCGGCGCCGCCCTGTTCGAGGGTTCGCGAGAGCAGGGCGTGGCCTTCGTGTTGGACCTCTCCGAGCGCAAGAAGGCCGAAACGGAGCGCGAGGCGCGACGGGCTGCGGAGGCAGCCAATCGCGCCAAGAGCGCCTTCCTGGCCAACATGAGCCACGAACTGCGCACACCCCTCAATGGCATCCTCGGCTATGCGCAGATACTGGAACGCGATCCGGCGCTGGGCGAACGGCAGCTTGCAGGCGTAGACGTGGTCCGGAAGAGCGGAGAACACCTGCTCGCGCTCATCAACGACATCCTGGACCTGGCCAAGATCGAAGCCGGCAAGATGGAACTCTGCTTTGCCGATCTCCAGCTCGCCAAGTTCGTACAGACCATCACCGAGATCGTCGGCGTGAAAGCCGCGCAGAAAGGCCTGGAACTGGTATGCGACATGGCGCCGGATGTCCCGCAATGGATTCGGGCCGATGAAAAGCGCCTGCGCCAGGTGCTGCTCAATCTGCTCGCCAATGCCGTCAAGTTCACCGATCGCGGCCGGATTGTCCTGCGGGTGAGTTTTTTGCCGCCTGCCCGGTTGTGCTTCGAAGTGCAGGACACCGGCATCGGCATCGCGGCCGATCAACTGGATCGCATCTTCCAGCCTTTCGAACAGGCCGGCGACACGCAGCGCCGTCTTGCAGGGACCGGCCTGGGCTTGGCCATCAGCCGGGAATATGTGCGCCTGATGGGCGGCGATATCCGGGTCGAGAGCCGGATCGGTCATGGCAGCCTCTTCCGCTTTGAACTGGAAGCGCAGCCGGCGCGGGCAGCAACGGCGGCGGCGGCAGGCGTCGTGACTGGCTACACAGGACCGCGCAAGAAGATCCTGGTGATAGACGATGTAGCCGAAAACCGGAGGGTAATGTTCGACCTGTTGTCACCGCTCGGTTTCGAGGTGATCGAAGCGTACAACGGCCGTCAGGGTCTGGACACGGCGCAAAGCCTGCGGCCGGATCTCATCCTGATGGACATCGTGATGCCGGAGATGGATGGACTGGAAGCCACGCGCTGCCTGCGGCGGATGAAGGATCTCAAGGATGTGCCGATCATTGCGATGTCGGCCAGCGTTTCCGCCACCAACAGCCAGCAAAGCCTGGATGCGGGGATGAATGCCTTTCTGCCGAAACCGGTCAACGTGGACAGTCTCCTGAACCAGATCGCCGCCTTGCTGCGGCTGGACTGGATTCATTCCTTGCCGGATGCAGAGTCGGCCTCGGAGTCCGGAGCGGCCGGGCCTGTCGTGACGCCGCCGATGGAAGAGATGGAAGTCCTGCACAGGTTGGCCCAGCTTGGAAACATGCAGGACATCATGGCGCATGCGAACCAGCTCGCGGAGCGCGACAAGCGCTATCGCCCGTTCGCCAGCCGATTGATGCTGTTGGCCAAGGGCTATCAATCCCAAGCCGTTTTGCGTCTCGTGGAACAATATTTGAATAGCGGCAGCATGCAAGACCAAAAAGCCGTTTAACCGCGTACATATCAGTATAAGGCGCGGCTATTTGAATGGGGCAGGCGCGACGTCGATTCCATCGACGCCACTACGCTGCACCGCGCTTGCAAGGAACCCGCTGCGCCGCATGTCATCGAGTGCGGCATCGATCCATTTCAGTCTGTCGCTGCGCTCAAGAGACACGGCGATCGTTTGTGGCACGCCATAGAAATTGTCTGGCAGCAGTCTCAGGCCGGCAACATTCCTGGTATTTGCCGCAAGCCGCTGCCGATTGCCCGCAAATGCAATCACATCGCCATTCTTCAGCCACTGTGCCGCCTCATGCAAACTGTAGTCCGGCGTAGTGCGGACGTTGGCGGAGGCGAGATGTTCCTTGAGCCACACACCGACGCTGTCATCGGTGTTTGCACCGATCACCACCCCGGGCTGGTCCAGATCATGGACGGAGCGCCAGCGGGATGCCGCATTCACCAGCGCGCTTTGCTGCACCAGCATGTAAGTCTGCGAATAGAATACGACGCCTTTGCGTTCCGGGTTGGGGGCCACAAAACCGATATCCGCCTTTCCTGTCCGTACCGCGTCAAGCACGTCGACAGCCGTCGCCAACGGCGTGATGGTCGACGTGACTCCAGCCATTCGTGCCAATTCCTTCGTGATGTCGGCGGCCACGCCGGATACCATGCCGGTTACTGGATCCACTCGTCCCTGCGCGAGGTTGGCGACGATATATGCAGCGCGCAGCGTGCCGGTTGGCGCAATCACTGAATCGTCAGCCATGGAGTGGCCAGTCGTCATCCACATAAGCGCGAGGAGGAAAATTGCCCGGCATATTTCCGAAAGAATACGCATGAGAGATGAATCAACAAAAGCGTCGCACGTTGACAGAGGAGGACGTCAACGGCGACGTAAAACCGCCTGCCATTCCCGGATTAGGAGGACTTCGGGACGCACCTACTGGTCAGGCGGGACAGCTCGCAAACTTCAAGGGATCACGACGTAGTTGCTGAATCCGCCATCACGGTCCTTCAAGCCCGAGATCGCTTCATTGACGCGCGACAGCGGGAACTTCTTGTGTTCCAGATACGACAGGTCAAGTGTGCCGGTGGCAACCATGTCGGCCATTTCCTGGCCTTGCGTGGTCGTGAACCAGTTCGAGCCGATCAGGTGGATCTGCTCGTCCATCAACCATTTCACATCGATCGGCAGGTCTTCCGCCACGCCGCCGACGTTGACGATCTTGCCGCCACGGCGCACGCCCTTCATCGAATCGAGCATGGTCGCCGCCGGTGCCTTCGCGCCCAGGGCACTGATGACGAAATCGACGCCATCGCCGTTGGTCAGTTCCTTCGCCCAGTCGCCGACGGAGCCTTCGCCGAGCCGCATGACTTCGATGCGGTTCGGTGCGATCGACTTGACGCGTTCGAGCAGGCGCTCGTCGCGGCCGGTGCCGAGGATGCGCGAGACACCCATCGCCAGGCTGAGCATCGTGGCGGCAACGCCCAGCGTGCCGGTGATGCCGTCGATCAGCGCGACCTGGCCGGAACCGGCGCCGGCGTTCTTCAATGCGCCGTAGGAGGTGCCCAGGTAACCGAAGCGGCCTGCCTGTTCGAAGCTCAGGTTGTCGGGGAGGTTGACAAGGGCATATTCTGGCGCGGTCATGTATTCGGAAAAGCCGCCGTAGGGATACAGGTCGAAGATGCGCTGGCCGTCGCGGCTGGTGCTGAAGTAGCCGTTGAGGGTGTAGTAGCGGCACTCGCTGCGGCGACCGGCACGGCATGCCTTGCAGGAACCGCAGGAACGCAGCGGGCTCACATAGACGCGGTCGCCGGGCTTGACGTTGATGACCGCTTCGCCCACTTCTTCGACGACACCAGCGGGGTCCAGACCGAAGATGGCCGGGAATTTCGCCAGCGGCTGGTGCGGGAACCAGGTCGGCCAGTTGTTGATGACGTTCGCCATGTTGGGGACGATCCCGCATGCCTTCACTTTCACCAGCACATCCGTCGGCCGCGGCTTCGGGATGGGGATGGTGTCGAGCGTCATCGGGGTGCCGAGTGCGTGCAGCCGGGCTGCAGTCATTGTTCTTGTCATACTAACCTCTTCTTTCAAGTGTGATCTTGTACGTTGTCATGGTGCTCAGGAAGCAATGAAACTGCCTCCCGGCGGGCGGAATTTCGCGGGCCACACGGTGACCCACTTGCCGTTCTGCACCTGCTTGATCTTGGTGTCGGCGGTGCCGCTGTTGAACTTGCCGTCGAAGCGGCGCACGCCCAGCACGGTGCTGACCTGGTTGGACTTGAGCCAGGCCGCCATGGCCTTGTCGTCGAGGCGGCCGACTGCTTTCGCGGCGGCTTCCAGGATCTGCCAGGCGGCGAATTCGGATGCCGCCTGATAGTCCACGTTCGGCCAGGGCAGGCCGGCGGCTTTCGCGCGCTCGTTATACAGCGCAATGAATTCCGCGGCGCCTGCATTCTGGTTGAACGGCGCATGGTCTTCGAACCAGGTCAGGCTGGTCAAGCCGTTGGCTTGCGGATGCGCGACCGTCGGGCCCGGTGCCGGGAACAGGTAGAAGTGACGGGGCGGCACGTAGTCGATGCGTTTCATCGCGTCGAGCAATTGCGTGGCTTCGAGTCCGATGGCACCCGACCACAGCAGGTCCGGATTGGCATCCTTGATGCGTGCCGCGATCCCGCCGAAGTCGCGGGTGCCGAATTCATACTCCAGCGAGAGCACCGTCTTCAGGCCACGCTTGTTCGCCACTTCCTGTCCGCCCTTGGCAAGGTCGAGCGCGGATGGGAACTTGCTGGTGACGAAGGCGATGGTCTTCGGCGCATTGGGGCCGCCGGCGTAGGCATCGAGCAGCACTTCGGTATCGGCCATGCGCGGGTCGGGCCCGAGCGGCAGCGCGGGGAACTGCATGTCGTACGGCGCCAGGCTCGGGTCGCCCAGGCTGCTCTGGATGAAGAGCTTGCCGAAGCGCTGCGCGACGCCCATCGAGGCGATGATGGAGCTGGTGCCGTACGGGCCCATCAGCAGGTCGACCTTCTCCGCCGTGATGAGGCGTTCGTACAGCGTGCGTGCGTTGGCAGGCTGGGACTGGTCGTCGAGCAGCACCCATTCCAGCTTGCGTCCGAGCAGGCCGCCGCGCTTGTTGATCAGGTCGATGAACACTTCGCCGGCGATCTTGTGGATGCCGCCCACGGGAGCCAGCGGTCCGGTGAGGGGCAGGGTCCCGCCGACGCGGATCGGTGAGCCGCCCTGCGCCAGTGCAGGTACCCCGATGGTGAGGGCCAGCGCGCCGGCACTCGCCAGGAAATTGCGCCGCTGCAGTTGCAATGTGGTTTTCTTCACTGATATCTCCTCGTATTTATATAACTATCGTGATGACTGCTTCCGGTATGCCGCCGCCGTGGCCCTCGCGGCTCAGCGGTAGCTGTCCTCGAGTTCGATCGCCAGCGCGCCCATGAAGCGCACGCCGGAGTTGTACCAGGCGACGTTGGCCACCAGTTCCACCAGTTGGCGCTCGCTCATGAAGGTGGCAACCCGCTTCCAGGTGGCGTCGCTGACGTTGACCTTGAGGGTGGACTCCAGGGCGAGAGCCATGACCGCGCGCTCTTCCTCATTGAAGTGCGGCGAGGTTTCGAAGTCGGTAATGGATTTCAGCTGTTCCGGGCTCACGCCCGCCTTCTGCGCATGCGACTGGTGGTGCGCGATCTCGTACTCGGAATCGGTGCAGTGGCCGACGGTGAGGATGGCCAGTTCACGCAGCTTGGGGCTGATGCTGACCGCTCTGATCGCGTTGGCATAGGAAAGGAACTGGTCCAGCAGTTCCGGCGCATTCGCCAGCGCGCGGAAGATGTTTGCGGTGGGAACCTTGCGTTCGCGTTCGAGCCGGTCGAAGAGGGCGCTGTTGGCTTCAGGGTCGGTGCGCTGCAGGTATTTGACGCGTGCCATGTGATCTTTTTCCTTTGCTGATTATTTCTTTGCCGAGAGCTTTTGAACGTAAGTCTCGAGCGTTTCGGGGTTAGGTTTGGTTTCGGTCTCGATGATCTTCGCGCCTTCGAATTCCGAGGCTTCGAAGTACCAGCGATGCGGCGCAGGCAGGCCCCAGCGCACGCTGGTGCTGAGGGAGGCGGCTTCCCAGCGCACCGGTTCGATCTCGGTGTCGATGGTCTGGTAGTGGCTGTTGAACAATTCCACGCGGTGACCGTCCGGGTCGCGCAGGTAGACGAACAGCATGCCGCCGGGGCCGTGACGTCCGGGGCCGCGCTCCACTTCATGCGCATAGCCGTACATACCGGCCAGGTCGCAGGCGGTGAAGATGTAATGCGATTCGGAGACGGTGTAGGCGAAGTGATGCAGCTTGGGGCCGTCGTTCTGGACGATGGCCAGGTCCAGGCAGGTGCCCTTGCGGTACATGAAGGCACCCAGCAGCTTGTCGCCGTGCGCCAAGTATTCGGAATTGCGGAAACCGAGGCGGCTGTAGAACTCGCAGGACTTGTAGGCGTCCGGCGCGAAGATCTGGTAGTGGTCCAGGCGCTGTGCGTGCGCGCCCTTGAACTTGTCGAATTCGAGGTACATGCGCGGACGGGTTTCCATGGTCGCGCACAACTCGATCCTGGTGCCGTAAGGATCTTCGACGTGCAGGGTGCGTCCCTGGTGCGCAACCTCGGCCCACTCGGCCGGCAAGCCTTCCTTCTTGAAGAAGTCGTAGGCAAGGTCCAGGTCTTCCTCGAAGAACACGCGGAAGCCGATGCGTTTGCAGGTGCCGCCGTTCTTGCTCTGCACCAGCACCAGGCTGTGATGGCAAGCCTCGGACAAGCCGCGCAGGTAGCAGGTGTCGCCGGTTTCTTCGGTGACCACCAGGCCGACGATGTTGACGTAGAAGTCCCGGCTCCTGGCCAGGTCGGCGACATGGAGAACAAGATGGCTGGTGCGCGTGATATTGAACGGCGGCCGGAGATTAACTGCTGGCAACATGGAGACCTCGCAATGGTGAGTGAATGCAAATCCTGTGCAATTATATGCTAACGTTAGCAATAAAAATTGGCAAGATCGTGCACGTAAATTTTTTGGCTACTTGTAAGGAAACGCCTACGAGTTGCGAACGTTAGCCCGCCGCAGCGACCTGCGCGGCGCGAAGCATGGAGATTTCAGCCACCAGATCGGTGACGCCGTCCAGCGCAAACTTCAGGTTGGCTTCATCGGTGAGCCTGCCGTTTTCGATCTTGGCGTAGACACCGGCGATCACGATGGGCGGGCGTGCGATCACGCGCGACAGCGTGCCGGCGAAAGTCTCGCGCAACTGCGACAGTGCGCGCGTGCCGCCGGTGAATGCGGGCGAAGCCGTCATGAGCAGAACCGGTTTGCCTTTCAGCGGCGAAGCGAAGGCGGGACGCGATGCCCAATCGAGTGCATTCTTCAGCACGCCCGACATGCCGAAATTGTATTCCGGCGAGCAGATCACGAGGCCGTCGCAGGCGGCGATGGCTTCCTTGAATGCGCGCACGGCGTCCGGCGGATTCGGGCCATCCAGGTCCTGGTTGTACATGGGGATGTCGTCGAGCGGCAGAAGCGTCATCTCGACGCCTGCCGGCACGGACTCCTGCAGGGTGCGCAACACGGCGGTGTTGCTCGATGCCTGTCGCAGGCTTCCGGAAATACCGACTAGTCGAATCGTTTTCATTGTAAATAACCTCTGGGTTGGGCTTGCGCCGTGTTGATTGAACGAATTAAGCGGTTCATTGCGGACGATGCTTGAACGGCAGCGCGGACCATCCGCTGAATACCGCGTCGCGGCCCAGCGATTCCTCGATGCGCAGCACCTCGTTCCACTTCGCCATGCGCTCGGAGCGGGAGAACGAGCCCACCTTGAGCTGGCCGGCATCCCAGCCGACGCTCAAGTGGGAGATGGTCACGTCCTCCGTTTCGCCCGAGCGTGCCGAGACGATGGTGCCGAATCCTGCTGCCTTGCCGGCCATCAGCGCGGCATGCGTCTCGCTCACCGTGCCGGCCTGGTTCGGCTTGATCAGCACGGCATTGGTGCTGCGCTGCGCGGCGGCTGCCACGACGCGGGTTGCATTGGTGACGAGGAAGTCGTCGCCAATGATTTGGCAGCGCGAACCGTAAGCTTCCGTGAAATGGCGGAAACCCTCAGGATCGTCTTCCGCAACCGGATCTTCGATCGACAAAATGGGATAGGCATCGAGCCAGCGGCCGAGCATTTCGATCATCTTGCCGGTGTCGAGGCTGCGGCCGTCCAGTGCCAGCGTGTACTGTCCGTTGCGGCCGAATTCGGAAGCGGCGATATCGAGCGAGATGCCGGCATCCTTGCCGGGGCGCAGGCCGGCATCGATGATGGCCTGCACCAGCGTGTCGAGTGCTTCCTCATTGCTGTTGAAAGCGGGCCAATAGCCGCCTTCATCCGCGACGCCTTGCAGCTTGCCGGCCTTTTTCATCAACGCGCCGGCGGCACAGTAGACCTCCGCCGTCCATTCAAGCGCTTCGCTGAAACTGCTCGCGGCGGGGCACATGATCATGAAATCCTGCACGTCGACACGGCGTGCGGCATGCGCGCCGCCTCCGAAGATCTGGATCTCGGGCAGAGGCATGCGCACCGGCTTGCCGCCTGCGAGGTAGCGCCACAGCGGTTGTCCGCTGGCCGCTGCTGCAGCATGCAGGACGGCCATCGAGGTGGCGACGGTCGTATTGCCGCCCAGGCGGCTGCGGTTGGCCGTGCCGTCGAGATCGATCAGGCGCCGGTCAATCCGGGACTGGTCGCGGGCGTCCAGTCCCTTGAGGGTTTCGGCGATCTCGCCGTTGAGCAGCGACAGCGCCTTCGTCACGTCGTGCCCGCCGAATGGCGCGCCGCCGTCGCGCAGGTCGAGCGCTTCGCCGCTGCCGGTGGATGCGCCCGCTGGCGCAATGGCGCGGCCGACGGCGCCGTTTTGCAGCGTGACTTCCGCTTCCACGGTCGGCCGTCCGCGCGAATCCCAGACGCGGCGTCCGTGCAGGCGAACGATTGTTGTATCAGTCATGAATGTACCCGTATCAGTGTGAGGTATGAAAAATCCTGTTGAGCGCGCTCATGCTCATTCGCCCTTGCGCGCACCGATCAGCACGAACGCCAGCGTCGCCGCGCGATCGCTCTTGTTGCGCCATGCATGACGTGTGCCGTTCTGCACGACCACATCATGCTGTCGCAACAGCTCGGCGCGGCCATCGTCCAGTTCGAGCCAGACTTCGCCGTCGAGCACGATGCCGTAGTCGATGGTCGGGGTGGTGTGCATGCCGTCCGGTTCGAACAGCTCGGCCAGGCCGGGGCTGATCGCCAGGTTTTCCGCACCGGCGGCTGCCGGATCGAAACCCGGCGCGGCGAACACGCTGTCCGGCGGGAAGGTGACGACGAGGAAGCGCGTTCCGCCCTGCGGCGGCACGATGCTTTTCACCGCAGGCGTCGGGTCGGTGCCGTTGAAGGGCAGGGCGGGCGCCGGGTCGGTCGCCCAGACCAGGCGGGACATCATGCCCGGGATGTGCCGGAACGCGTCCGAGCGCGGCGGAGCGGCATCGAGTGCAACCATCGATGCGCCGTTATTGTCGTGGCCGGTAACAACGCGGCGAATCGCCAGCGGCACGCCTTGGGGATTCGAAGTATCAGATGCCAAGATAAGCCTCCCTGATGCGAGGGTTGTTGAGCAATGCGTCGGGGTGTCCCGAGGTGACGATGCGCCCCTGTTCGATGACGTAAGCGTGGTGCGCAACTTCGAGCGCCTTGTTGATGTTCTGCTCCACCAGCAGCACGGCGACGCCGCGCTCGTTGATCATGCGGATGATGCGGAACATGTCGTCCACGATGGCGGGCGACAGGCCGAGCGAGGGCTCGTCCATCAGCAGCAGGCGGGGGCGCGCCATCAGCGCGCGGCCGATCGCCACCATTTGCTGCTGGCCGCCGGACATGGAACCGGAAATCTGGTTGCGTCGCTCCTTGAGGATGGGAAACAGCGAGAACACTTCTTCCAGCCCTTCCTCACGGGAGTCGCGCGCCGCGTCGCGATAGCTGCCGAGTTCGAGGTTATCCAGCACCGTCATGTGGGTGAAAAGCCGGCGGCCTTCAGGCACGATCGCAATGCCGTGATCGCAGACGCGATGGCCGGGAATGCGCGCGATATCGGAACCCTCGATACGGATCTGTCCCTGCTTCGGACGCAGGATGCCGGCGATGGCATTGATCAGGGTGCTCTTGCCCGCGCCGTTGGGGCCGACCACCGAGACGATCTGGCCCGCGCCGATATCGAGGTTCGCATCCCAGACGGCGGGCGCGTCGCCGTAGGCGACATGGAGGTTTTGCACTTCAAGCAGCATGGGCGGCTCCCAGGTAGACACTGATGACGCTCGGGTTTTGCATGGTTTCGCGCGGCGGGCCCATCGCGAGCAGCGT
>DASVLM010000676.1:0-4547 GCA_036384875.1 Noviherbaspirillum sp. | reverse complement strand
CGAAGCGCTGTTCAATCGCGTGATCGCCGGCAGCGCCGGCCGCGACGATGCGGAACTGTTTCGCGCCCAGATGCTGACCGAAATGGCGCGCATGAGCATCGACGACGGCCTCGTGATGCAGATCCATCCCGGCTCGGTGCGCAACCACAGCCCGCAGGTGCTGGCGCGCTTCGGCCGCGACAAGGGCTTCGACATACCCGGCCGCACCGATTACGTCAACGCGCTCAAGCCGCTGCTCGACCGCTTCGGCATGGAGCCGCGTCTTTCCATCATCCTCTTCACGCTCGATGAAACCAGCTATTCGCGCGAACTCGCGCCGCTGGCCGGGGTGTATCCCTGCCTCAAGCTCGGCCCGGCATGGTGGTTCCACGATGCGCCGGAAGGCATGCGCCGCTTCCGCGAGATGACAACGGAAACCGCAGGCTTCGCGAATACCGTCGGCTTCAACGACGACACGCGCGCCTTCCTCTCGATTCCTGCGCGGCACGACGTCGCACGGCGCATCGATTGCAGCTTCCTGGCACGTCTCGTGGCGGAACACCGCATCGATGAAGACGAAGCGCATGACCTGGCGCACGACCTGACCTATCGCCTCGCGAAGGAGGCCTACCGCCTTTAACCGGAAACACCGCATCCAAGAGCGTCATTCAAGGCGCCGAAGACAAAACCACGAACACGGGTGAACTCGCAACCCTTATCCACATAGAGGAGACAACGATGCAACGAAATCCGAACCGCACGCGCCGCATGGTTACACGGCTGATCGCCAACACCGTGCTCGCCGCATTCGCCGCGACCACCACACTGAATGCCCTCGCTCAATCCGTCACCATCAGCGTGGTAGACGTCGGCGGCTCGCTCGCGCTGCTGCAGGACGCAATCGAGTCATACAAAGTAAAGAACCCGAACGTCAGGTTCTCCTTCACCAAGGCACCGGCGCCGGAGCTGCCGGGCAAGCTGAAGGCGATGCAGGCCGCCGGCCGCAGCGATGTCGACCTGGTACTCGGCGGCACCGATATCCTGGCCGCCGGCATCGAACAGAACCTGTGGACGAAGCTGCTGCCGGAGTACGCAGCGCAGTTCCCCAACGTGCTCGACAACTACCTGCCGCAAGCACGCGAAATGCAGAAGCTCGCGCATGACCAGGCGCTCACCGTCACCTTCATGACGAGCGGGCCGCTGCTCGAATACAACCCCGACAAGGTCAAGCAGGTGCCCTCCACGCCGCAGGAATTGCTGGCCTGGTGCAAGGCGAATCCGAACCGGCTGATCTATGCGCGCCCGGCCAATTCCGGCCCCGGCCGCACCTTCCTGATGGGCCTGCCCTATCTGCTCGGCGACAAGGACCCGAAAGATCCGGTCAAGGGCTGGGACAAGACCTGGGCCTACCTGAAAGAACTGAACAGCTGCATCGAGTACTACCCCGGCGGCACCGGCGCGGTGATGAAGGAACTCGGCGAAGGTTCGCGCGACATGACGGTGACCGTGACCGGCTGGGACATCAACCCGCGCGCGCTCGGCGTGGTGCCGAAGAACTTCAAGGTCGGCGCATTCAAGAACATGACCTGGGTGAACGACGCGCACTACATGATGATGCCTAAGGGCCTCGCCGCCGAGAAGCAGAAAGTCGTGCTGTCGCTGATGCAGTACCTGCTGCAGCCGCAACAGCAAGCCTATACATACGACAAGGGCTATTTCTATCCCGGCCCTGCAGTGAAGAACGTGCCGCTGACGATGGCGCCGGCATCGAGCCAGGAAGTGCTGAAGGAATACGGCCGTCCTGAATACAACGACTGGGCTGCGAAGTTCCCGCACGTGCAGCCGCTCGACGCGAAAGCCATGGTGCAAGCCTTCCGTATCTGGGACCAGGACGTCGGCGCACAGAAGTTCAAGTAACACGTTTGCCGCGCCCCGGTCACGAGCGGGGCGCGGCAAGAAGCATCACGCAGCAGCTATCACGCTGCAAGGCAATTAAACGACAGGATAGCCCTTCCATGAGACACGACTTCAAAACCCTCAAGCTCGACCGCGTCACCCGCCGATTCGGCGGCACTGCCGGCGCCGGCGCAGCCCAGCTGGCCGCCCTCGACGGCCTGACGATGGATATTGCACGCGGCGAATTCATCGCCCTGCTCGGTCCCTCCGGTTGCGGCAAATCCACCGCAATGAACTGCATCGCCGGCCTGCTGGCCTTGTCCGATGGCGCCATCTTCCTCGACGACCAGCGCATCGATACGCTGCCGCCGGAAAAGCGCGGCTTCGGCATGGTGTTCCAGAACTATGCGCTGTTCCCGCACATGACGATTGCGAAGAACGTCGGCTTCGGCCTCCTGATGCGCGGCATGCCATCCGCCGAGATCGACAAGCGCGTCAAGCATGCGCTCGACCTGGTGCAGCTCGGCGCGCATGCCCACAAGCTGCCGGGTCAGCTCTCCGGCGGCCAGCAGCAGCGCGTAGCCATTGCGCGCGCCATCGTGATCGAGCCGCCGCTGATCCTGATGGATGAACCGCTCTCCAATCTCGACGCCAAGCTGCGCCTTGAAATGCGTTCGGAAATCCGCCGCATCCATGGCGAGCTTGGTCGCACCACGCTCTACGTCACGCACGACCAGGATGAAGCGCTGTCGCTGGCCGACCGCATCGTCGTGATGAAGGACGGCAAGGTTCAGCAGATCGGCACACCGGCACAGGTCTATGCCGAACCGTCCAACCTCGCCGTCGCCCGCTTCATGGGCTACCGCAACGAGCTCGTGCTCGACGTCGCCCATGCCGACGCAGACGCTGCACACCTGACCGGCCCCGGCGTGAGCCTGACCGGCGTGCCGAAGGCGCCGCTGCGCCGCCGCGCCGCGGTGTCGATCCGGCCCGAGGAATTCTGCATCTGCGCGCCGGGTGAACGCCCGGCCAACAGCATCACCGCTCGCGTCGAATCGGTGGAGTATTACGGCCGCGAATCGCTCTTCATGCTACGCACCCAGGACCAGACGCGCCTCTTCGTGCGCGCACCGGGGAATGCATCTCCCGGCGACGACCTCACGGTATCGATTCCGCACGAGCGCGTGCTGGCCTACCCTGCCGAGCAGGCGGCCTGACAAACAAGAGGCACACGCACATGCAAACCCACAACTACATTGCCGGCACTTCGCGCTGGTTCGACCCGGTGACATGGATGGTGGCGCCCGCCGTCATCTTCATGCTCGTGGTATTCGTCTATCCGTTCGCGCACGGGCTCATGCTGTCCTTCTCGCCGCTGGAAGGCGGCGCGCTGTCGAACTACATCAAGTTCTTCCAGAGCGACGCGCTGTGGCCAACCATCGGCACCACGCTCAAGCTGGCGCTGCCGGCCACGCTGATCAACGTCGGCATCGCCTTGCCGGTAGCCTACCGCCTGCGTCACAAGAGCCGCTACCAGAAGGTGGCAACGACCATTCTCGTCATCCCGATCACGCTTGGCACGGTGCTGATCGCCGAAGGCATGCTGACCTACTTCGGTCCCAAGGGCTGGTTCACGCAGGTGCTGCAGACGGTGTTCATGTTCAACGGCCCGGTGCACCTGACGCACAACTACTGGGGCGTGCTGATTTCACTGATCATCTCCGGCTTTCCGTTCGCCTTCCTGCTGATCCTGTCGTACATCACCGGCATCGATCCGGTGCTGTCGCGAGCGGCGGCCACACTGGGCGCGAATCCGTTCAACCAGTTTCGCTACATCGTGCTGCCGCTCTTGCTGCCTGGCCTGGCGATGGCGTTCTGCCTGTCCTTCGTGCAGGCGTTCTCGGTATTCCCTTCGGCGGTGCTGCTCGGCGCACCGGCGGGTCCGACGCGCGTGATTTCCATCGCGGCTTATGAAGCGGCATTCGAGAACTACGACTATTCGATGGCATCGACGATTGCGATGCTGATGGGCGGCGTGCAGCTCATCGTGGTGGGCGCAGCGCTCGGCGCGCGCAGCCTGGTGTATCGCGGTCCGGTCACCGGCGGAAAGGGTTGAGACCATGGAGCAGACAATGACAACGACAATGCCGCCGCTGGCAAAACCGGCGCCGATGAAACTGCGGTCGAACTGGTGGAGCAGGGTGTGGAGCGGCCTGGTGGTCGGCTTCATGACCTTCTTCCTCGCTAACGTGGCCCTGATGATCGCTTCGGTGGCAACCAACTCTGTTGCCAGGCGCTGGTTCGGCACCTGGCTGCCGGAAGGCATCACAACCGAGTGGTATGCCTCTGCCTGGAAGGAATTCCAGCTCGACGACGTGCTGCTGGTGACCGTGCAGGTCGTGTTCGCCGTCGTCTTCCTGGCGCTGCTGATCGGCGTGCCGGCCGCGTATGCGCTCGCCCGCCGCGAGTTCCGCGGCAAACGCCTGCTGACCGGCCTGTTCCTGCTGCCGCTGATGGTGCCGCCGATTACCTACGGCATCCCGCTGGCGACGCTGATGTACCAGGTGCATCTCGCCGGCACGCTGCCGGGCGTGATCCTGGCCAACCTGCTGCCGGCCCTGCCCTTCGTGATCCTGGTCATGACGCCGTTCATCGAACAGATCGACCCCAGT
>DASVLM010000675.1:0-3854 GCA_036384875.1 Noviherbaspirillum sp. | reverse complement strand
CAGCAAGGCCGCAACCGGCGTGCCGAAGATGGCCGTCATGCCTGCGCATGCACCGGCCACCAGCAACGTCTTGCGTTCGGCTGCGCTCAGGTGGAATGACTGCGCGATCAGGGAGCCGAGCGAGCCGCCGGTCATGATGATCGGCCCCTCGGCGCCAAAAGGTCCGCCGCTGCCGATCACGATCCCCGAAGAAAGCGGCTTCAATATCGCGACCTTCGGCGACATCTTGCTCTTGCCGAACAGGATGGCCTCGATCGCTTCCGGAATGCCGTGACCGCGGATCTTGTCGCTGCCGTAGCGCGCCATCAGGCCGACGATCACACCGCCCAGTACGGGCAATGCAATCACCCAGGGGCCGAGTGTGTTCTGCGCGGGCAGCGCGTCCTGCAACGACAGGCGCTGGAAGAAAAAGAGATTGGTGAAAAAACGAATCAGGTTCAGCAGCACATCGGCGGCAAGCGTACTGCATGCGCCGATACAGGCTGCAATGATCGAGATGAGCAACAGCCGCTTGTCGGCGGCATAGTCGCGCTTGTGGATGGCATGGACATCGCTGTGCAGGGTTTGGGCACGGTTCATGTTCTCTCAGTAGTTGTGTTGAGTGTGATTGTGGTGATTATCGTTGTCGTTATATGCGGTAATGCTCGCCACGCGGAAAGTGCGCTGCAAGGATTTGAGTTCAGCCTGATGGAGTGCCGCGAGATGCTCCAGGTGGCGCGAACCGGCACGCGTGAGGTGCACTTCCACCTGGCGGCGGTCCGCTTCGCTCTTCTTGCGAACCACCAGCCCTGCTTCCTCGCAACGCGACAGCAGTGCCACCGCGCCGTGATGTTGCAACTGCAACCGTTCCGCCAGTTCGCCCACCGTGGCCCAGTCGCGGCCGGGAAAACCGCGCACATGGAGCAACAGCAAGTATTGCAACGGTGTCAATCCTTCCTGCTTTGCCGCAGTTTCACTGAAATGCAGGAAGCGTCGCAGCTGATAGCGGAATTCCGACAGCGCTTCGTACTGCTTCTTCTCCAGCCGAGCCGGTCTTTTTGTTGTTTCCACCATTAGCGTCTTTTCCATCACGAAGGACGGAATGTATCACATCATGATATATTTCGCGCTTTGCAAAATTTCCCCGCGCTGGCGCAGACGAGCGCACGCAACAAAGAACATGAACGATTTCGTCGCCTGGTTGCGCGGCTTCATCCCCGCCCCGATCAATGCTGGTACCCGCGAAAAACTGGCGGGTTGCCTGGGTGCATGGGTAGGCCTGACGTTTACCGGGATGGTGAGCAAGGCATCGCTCGGCGACCTGAACCCGTGGTTCGTGGCGCCCATGGGTGCGTCGGCCGTATTGCTGTTCGCGGTGCCCTCGAGCCCGCTGGCGCAGCCGTGGTCCATCATCGGCGGAAATCTTGTGTCGGCGCTGGTCGGCGTCGCCTGCGCAAGCAATATCGACGACCCGATGCTGGCCGCGAGTGCTGCAGCCGCCATCGCCATCGCCGGAATGTTCGCCTTGCGATGCCTGCATCCGCCCAGTGGCGCGGTCGCACTCACCGCAGTCCTGGGCGGACCGGCGGTTCATCAGTTGGGCTATCGCTTTGCACTGGTGCCTGTGGCGGTGAATTCCGCCTTCCTGCTGTTTGCTGCCCTGCTATTCAATAATCTGCTACGGCGACGCTATCCGCACGTGCATATATCGCATGCCAATCCGCACCACACCACCGACAGGCTGCCAAGCGAGCGCCTCGGCTTCACGCCGGAAGATCTGGACGATGTGCTGAAGCAGTACAACGAAGTGCTCGACGTCAGCCGCGACGATCTCGAAACGCTGTTCCTGCAAGCGGAGATGCATGCCTACCGGCGGCGCTTCGGCGAAATCACTTGCGCAGATGTGATGTCGCGCGATGTCGTGACTGCCGAGTACGGCACCACACTGCAAGATGCGTGGTACATGCTGCGCCGGCACAAGGTAAAGGCACTGCCGGTGCTGGATATCTCTCGCCGCGTGATCGGCATCGTGACCTTCGTCGACTTCATGAAGAATGCGAATCTCGACGTCTATGAAGGTTTCGACTTGAAGCTGCGAGAGTTCATCCGGCGCACGAAGGGCACCCATTCCAACAAGGCTGAAGTCGTCGGACAAATCATGACGCACCATGTCTGGACCGTCACCGCGGACACCCACATCGTCGAGCTCGTCCCGCTGTTATCGGACCGCGGCTTGCATCACATTCCTGTGGTCGACAACGAATATCGCCTGGTCGGGATGATTACCCACTCCGACCTCATCGGCGCGCTTTATCGCGGACGATTGGCCGATACCAGCCAGGCAGCTTGATCTGCCAGGCCAGGCAGGCCTGTCAAACGGCAGCGTCTCGCGCCTCGACTACCTCCTTCAGCACTGCCGCCAGGCGTTCGAGCTGAGGCTGGCCGGACACCATCATGGTCGGCAAGCCGCAAGCGCGGATTGCCTGTTCCAGTTTGCGAAGCGCTACGAGTTCGGGAAGGTCGCGAAGATCTTGTTGCATTTTTGTTTCCGCCGGAAAAGAGTGCTGGAATCGCCTAGACTTCCGCCCTTCGCATTGGTTCCTTCCGGTTGAGCATGAGGATGCTCAATGAGCCCGCCTTTGCCATTGCTACGATCCATGCATAGGAGGCGCCATGCAGATCGAAACCGTCGGACATTACCAACTTCACCTCATTGCCCACGAACTGCCCGGCAACAAATGGGACCCGTTCATCGCCGTGTTCCGGTTCGACGACGAAGCACAGGACTTCAAATGCGTCAGCGAGAAACAGCGTGCAGCGGCCGAACCGCTAGGAAGCTACGAGGAAGCCATCGACGCAGCCCGCCGCGCCGGCAACGCATTGGTCGAGACACACCTGCACTAACCCGCCCGGCGCGCCTGCGCTGAAAACAAAAAAGGCCGGAGGGATCAAACCCTGCCGGCCTTACCGCCATCATGCATATCGGCTGCATGTATCGCGGACAAATTCATCATATCTCGAAATTTTTCCTGACTCTGGAAACGTAATGGAATGCCATGCGCATTTTCGTGATCCGTTGTGGCGTGAAACCCACATCAAGCGCCAAAGGATGCCATCGGCAGCATCCGGCCCATCTGCCAAGCCATATTTATGGGATGGCATCCATTCATGTATTAAGCCACTATCGCGACTCGCAGAAATTCACGATGGTCTGCGACAACATACATGCTTATCAAGGGAGAATAATTTGAAGAAGGTCTTCGCCATTGCGGCTGCTGCAGTTCTATCCACCGGTTGCGCATCTATTGTCAACGACTCAAATCAACCAATCAAATTAGAAACGAAAACCACTGATGGGCAAGCGGTATCCGGCGCATCCTGTACGCTTTCGAATGACTACGGAACTGTCAACGCGAAGTCCGGAGATACGGTATCCATTCATCGCTCATCAAAAGACCTCGATATTACTTGCACGCATCCCGACAATCCGAACGCAACCGCACGCGCCATTTCTCGCGCAAATGCGGGCCTTGCCGGCAATATACTTCTCGGTGGCGGAATTGGAGCAATCATCGACCATAACAAGGGTACGGCTTATACCTATCCAACATGGATACAGCTAGTGTTCGGCAAAACTATGGTTTTCGATCGCTCGTCTGAAAAGGAAGGCTTGCCCGTCGTCGGCACTGAACCGCTCAGCACTGCCGCCAAGTAAAAAAAATGTCAAGATCGCCGGCTTGAACGCCCGCTAAGGAAGGTCTGATCAAGTCCACCGATTGCGCAATGAGACGTTGAATGTTGCAAAGGGGGCACGACATGACTCAACTCAGTTTTTCGGATGCGGAGTACGCGGGTAAGCGGAAGAAGACCCGGCG
>DASVLM010000674.1:0-14759 GCA_036384875.1 Noviherbaspirillum sp. | reverse complement strand
GATAGTGCCGATTATCTGCGGCGTAACCTGGCGCCTGCTCTGCCGCCGGGGCATTTTGCAAGCTACGCTTACCCCGACCTCGCCAGGCTGGGCTGCGACGATGCGACCCACGCTTCAGTGGCCACGTCGCTGATCCACCATGCCTACCAGGCAGTGTCGCCGGATGCGGTGATTTACACCACGCCCTTCGAAGGATGGGGCGAACATGGCGTCGTGCCGCTCCCGGGCGGCGACGTTCCCTCGGCGATCCGCGCAACAGTGCTGTACGACTTCATTCCCTGGCTGTTCCCCGATCAATACCTCGACAGGGTGCCCAGCTATCGGCAATGGTATGAACGGCGACTGGCTGCCCTGCATCGCTTCGATCTCTTGCTGGCGATTTCAGAAGCGACGCGGCAGGACGCCATCAAGATCCTCGGCATCGCGCCCGAGCGGGTGGTCAATATTTCCGGTGCGGCGGGAGAGATTTTCCGCCCGATGCCGGAGGCAGAGCAGCAGCGGATCGATACCGCGCGTTTCGGCATCACCCGGCCGTTCGTCCTTTATACCGGCAATGCCGACTACCGTAAAAACCTGACCGGGATGGTTGAAGCCTATGCCCGCCTGCCGATGGCATTGCGCAAGGGCCACCAGCTGGTGCTCAACCAGGTCGGTTCCGACGTTGCGGCATTCCGCAAGCGGGTGCATGCGCTTGGGCTGACGGACGACGACGTGGTGATCACCGGCCATATCACCGACGAGGAACTCATCTGCCTTTACACGCAGTGCAAGGTATTTGTCTTCCCTTCGCTGTACGAAGGCTTCGGACTGCCGATCCTGGAAGCGATGGCATGCGGCGCCCCGGTGATCGCCGCCAACAACTCCTCGATTCCGGAAGTGGCAGGCCGCGAAGACATCCTGTTCGACGCATCCAATCCGGCATCGATTGCGGCGTCGCTGCAGGAAGTCCTTGCCAATGACAGCCGTCGCAAGGAGCTATCTGCCTACAGCATTGACCGCGCGAAGTTTTTCAGCTGGGACCGCTGTGCCAAGCTGACCTGGGAAGCGATCGAAGCCTGTCATGCAGAAAGACAGGCTGTCCCGGCCCGGCACCTGCTGCCGCATCTGCCCAAGCCGCGCATTGCAGTCGTTTGCCCTCTGACTTCGGCAGATACGCCGGCTGCGCAGCATTGCATTGCGTCCCTGCCCCAACTGGCGCGGCATTTCGACATCGATATCTTCATCGAGGAAGGCACCAAGGCCGACGTGCCGGTGTTGAGCACTGCGTTCCCGGTTTACCCGCACACACGTCTGGCGGACAGGCGCGACAAGTATGCGGCGCTGGTCTACCAGCTTGCCGACCTTGCCAGCCATGCCTACATGCTGCCGCTTCTGGAGCAATTCCCCGGCGTAGTCGTCACACACGATACCGTGCTCGATGCAGCCGTGCAGGCGCTTGGCCGGCGCACCGGCATGTCGGGAGCAACGGAAAAGAGAATTATCCATACCCATGGACTCCAGGGCTTGATCAGCTTGCTCAAGCAACATGACGCCACGCTTGTGCCGCAGATGGATCGCGGCGTCCTGGAATCCGCGTCGCAGCTGATTCTTCCGCATGGCGTGCCGACGCACGGACTGCAGCATGCAACCGGCGCATGGCTTCCCAGCGGGACGGCATTGCCGCCCGGCGGGCCCGTGGACTGGATACCGGCATATGCGCAAGCGATTCACGCAGGCATTGCCGCCGACGAGTTGCAAACAGTGAAGCGCGTTGCCGATGCACTGGATGAAGCCGCTCCTACCGAGCAGATGCTCAATGCGATTTCCCACCATGCCGCGAACAACCTCCGTGTGCGGCGGCAACCGCGTTTGCTGCTGGACGTGACACAACTGGCGCGGACCGACGCTCACAGCGGCATCCAGCGCGTAGTAAAGAAAATCGCCAGCGAAATCGGCACGATGCACGCCGGCGACATGCCCCTCCCTATCGACCTGGTGCGGCTGAAAGACGGCAAGCTGTGGCGTGCAAGCGGTGTCATCGCCAACATTTTCGGCGTGAACCAGGCGAACGTTCCGGAAGAAGAAGTGCATGTGCACCCCGGCGACACGCTGCTGATGATCGACTCGTCATGGGAGCAGTACGCCGAGTTTGTGCCGGTCTTCAATGCCGTGCGCGCCTTCGGCGGAAAGATCATCACGATCGTCTATGACCTGATCCCTCTGCGCATGCCGCACCTGTGCCTGGCGGCGCTGGTAAATGTGTTCCGTCAATGGTTTCCGCTGGCTGCCGAACAGAGCGACATGCTGCTATGCATCTCCCGCTCGGTGGCGAACGATGTGGCCGCCTATCTCGCGGAACACCCCATCGATGCCGAGAAGATGCCGGCCATTGCGCATTGGCATCTGGGTGCGGACATCGGCAGCGGCCATGGTGCGGACACGGTACGCCCGCTGGTGAAGCAATTGACTGAAGGCCAGCAATCTCCGATGTTCCTGGTCGTGGGAACGGTAGAGCCGCGCAAGGGTCACGATTTCATTCTCGATGCGTTCGAGGAATTGTGGAAATCCGGTGTCGACATGCGCTTGTGCATCGCCGGCCAGGAAGGATGGAATGTCGCCGATACGATGCGCCGTATCCGCACGCATCCGCTGCTGAACGAAAAGCTGTTCCTGATCGAGAAATTCACCGATGCGGAAATCAACCTGTGCTATGCATCGGCCACCGCATTGATTGCTGCGTCCACAGCCGAAGGTTTCGGGCTCCCTATCGTGGAGGCCGCGCTGCATCACATACCCGTGCTGGCAAGCGACATTCCCGTCTTCCGGGAAGTCGGCGGAGAGGGCGCGACCTACTTTTCCCTGGAGAGTCCCGCGCACCTGGCGCATGCGGTGAAGGCCATGTCGCATAACTCGGCAGAGGAAAGACTGGCAATGGCAGCGAACATCAAGACGCTGACATGGCGCCAGAGCGCCACGGAGCTGCTGGAAAAAATCGGTTTCCATACTCCCTGACGCTGCAAAGGCGCCGGCCTCGCCGGCGCCTGTTCCTCCCGTCGCAACAATCCTTCAAAGACGGCAGTCAATTGGCTCCGACTGCCGCCCCTCCCATAAATGCGGTATTGATTCCTTCTTCAATCGAGGGTCTTATTGCCCCTCGTCGCAAGCAGGCGGTGGCCGCATAGGCAAGATGGTCGCTGCCGGTTTGTTTCCCTTATGGAATATTGGTGTGCCACATATGAACCGCTGCAAGAAGCATCCGTTTGATTACCGCAATTTCCTCGCCTTCCTGGCGTGCATGGCTTTGTGTTTTGTATTGTCATCTTGTGGGGGCGGAAGCGGCACAGCAGCCCCGGATGCAGCATCCTTGCAGCCCGGTGTCTACTTGGTTGCAGGAAATGCCGGAGGCACCGGGAATGTCGATGGAACCGGCCACAATGCCAGGTTCTACAACCCGCTCGGGATAGCACGCGATCCTTCCGGGATCATTTACGTGTCGGATGCAAACAATTACGCCATTCGCAAGATATCCAAGGTGGGAGAGGTCAGCACACTCCCTCTCTCATCGCAATTTCCCGGCGATACGTCGTTGAGAAGCGGCACCCAGATGGCGGTGGATCGTGAGGGCAATCTGATTGTCGCCGGATGGGGATGCGGCAGTTACCTGATCAAAATTGCTCCCGACGGAACCAAAACCTACCTGGACTCTTCCGGCAAGATATTTTCCTATCCGCCCGGATGGTACGGCAGATCCGCTTGCTATGTGACCTATCAGGTCGGTGTCGCACTTGGTCCAGCAGGCGAATACTACGTCAGCGATCCCATTAGCAACGCGATTCGCAAGGTAAATCCAGACGGCGGCGTGAGCACTATTGCCGGAACCGATTTTGTGGCCGGCAGTACGGACGGTGCCGGCGCCAGCGCACTTTTCAATCTGCCTGCCGGCCTGGCCCTGGATGCCGCGGGCAATCTCTTCGTTGCTGACCTGGGCAACAACACCATTCGCAAGATCTCGCCGGCCGGCGTCGTCACCACGGTTGCAGGCAAGGCAGGTATCAAAGGCAGCACCGACGGCAGCGTTTCCGCTGCGCTTTTCAACGCGCCGCAATCGATCGTCGTGGATGCGCAGGGCAACCTGTTTGTCTCCGACACGGGCAACCATACCGTGCGCAAGATCAGCCAGGCTGGCGTGGTCAGTACCGTGGCAGGCAGCGCCGGCGCAAGCGGCGTTGACGACGGCAACGGCACCTCGGCCCGTTTCAAGCAACCCGCCGGCCTTGCCATTGACGATACCGGTATGCTCTACGTCAGCGATTCCGGCAACAACACCATTCGCACCATAAGCAGCACGGGCACCGTTACGACGGTAGCCGGCAGCGCTCCAGCGATCGGTCAGCGCGATGGCACAGGTGCAACCGCCCTGTTCAACAATCCCCAGGGCGTTGTGGCGGACAGCGACGGCAACATGTTCGTCGCCGATACCTACAACCATACGATTCGCAAGGTAACGCCAGCCGGCGTGGTGACCACGTTTGCGGGCCGACAGGATGCGCCGGGACAGCAGGATGGAACCGGGACCGCGGCGAGTTTCTTTTATCCGACGGATATCACGATAGACTCGAGCGGCAATCTGTTCGTCACTGATTACAACTACCAGATCGACATCATGTATTGCGCCCAATGCCAGCGGGCGATCGGTGCCACAGTCAGGAAAATCACTCCCACAGGAGAAGTCAGCACACTCGCGGGAAGCAGCACACAGTTGGGATATGTCGACGGCAAGGGAAACAGCGTCCGGTTCGGAAAGTTGAAGTCGATCACGATAACTACTGCCGGCGACCTCCTTGTCCTCGACGCGGGGGATGTCATTGTCAGCATAAACTCGGACGTTACCAAAACAAAAATTCGCAGGATATCGCCGGATGGCACGGTAACTACGGTGGCGATCAACAACGCGACTACGTTCGTAGATCCTTTATCGGGTGCCAGCGGAATGGCCCTCGACAATCAAAACAATCTCTATGTGGCGATCGACTGCGATGAAAATTTGCGTTTGCGCAAGATTGCACCGGATGGCACGCTGAATACTGTGTTGGTTGCTGGCAGCGAGTCCATTTTCCCCTTGGGCATGAACTCCTATTCCAGGGTCGATACCGCCGTGGCGGAATGCCGGGCAGGAATTGCCGCCGATGCGAAAGGCAATCTGTACGTCCCAAGTGCGATACATGGCCAGATCCGGGAAATCACACCGGCTGGGGGCCTTTCCGCAGTGGCCGGACTTGGAGACCAGAGAAGCGACGCTTATATCCTTGGGCTGCTGGACCATCCGACTGCATTGAAAGCGATCGGACAAGGCGTGTTTGCGGCACTGGTGCCCGGCGGAGTCCTCAAGATGGTGTTGCCGCGATAACGGAAACAATACCCGGCCCGCTTGACGCTCTTACTCATGAAACGAGAATTCGACGCTATCTCTCGCACTAAAGAACAAAACTGGCATGCCTCCCGGAGGCCGGGGCAGGTTCTTTTGTTCGGGGCTGCCCTTGCCTGCACGGTGCTGCTGATCGTCTTCCAGAAGCTCCACTTGTGGTCTTACGACCTCAAGGTCCCGTTCAACTATTCCGGCGATACCCTGGTCGCCCTGATGTACATAAAGGGACTCGTGCAGGAAGGATGGCCGACGACGATCGCGCATCTCTCCGCACCGTTTTCCTATCCGGGCGCAGCGTTTCCGCTGCAGACCAGCACCGACTGGGCAATCATCAAGCTTCTTTCGGTATTTACCCCGGAACCCGGCTATCTGCTCAACGGCTTCTGGCTGCTGTCGCTGGTGCTCAGCGCATGGGCAGCGGCTTATGCGGCTTGCCAGCTCGGACTTTCTCCCGTGTTGTCGTTCGTCAGCGGGCTCATCTATGCCTGCCTGCCTTTCGCATTTCTCAGGAACGTGGCGCACATCAATCTTGTGTACTATCCCGTGCCTTTGCTGTGCTTGCTGGCGGTGGTGATTGCCGGTCGTGGAGCAGGCGTGCGCAACATCAGGCAGGCCATCATCGCTGGCCTTTTCGCCTGTGTGCTGCAGGGCTTCGACTATGTGTACGACAGCTTCTTTGCTGCCGCACTCTTTTGCATGGCTGCATTGATTGCCTATCGCAGGGGCGATATCCGTCAGTTCAAGTTGCCGGTCGTGGCGGTCGGCCTGCTGACGCTTTGCACGGCGCTGAACCTTCTGCCCGGCGTGATCTCCTGGCGCCATGAAGGAAAGCCGCCCGAGATGAGTTACAAGTCCCCTGCGGAGGCCGAATACTACGGCGCCAAGCTCCGCCGGATGATCGCCCCGCATCAGGACAATGCCATACGCCCCTTGGGTGCTTATGCGCGCAAAGACAACGCTGCCAACTTCCCTAACGAAAACGAAAACGTCACTGCGCGTCTTGGCTTGTACGGCGCGTTCGGCTTGATACTGATGTTTCTCTTGCTGTTGCGCCGCGCGATAGACAATCGCAGCACGCAGCCCGCCAGTACCATATCGGCATTGGGGCTTGCCACCTTCCTGTTCATTACCGTCGGCGGCTTCGGGGCGATTTTCAATTTGCTGGTTGCACCGGATATTCGCGCATACAACCGCTTCTCGGTATTCCTGGCGTTCTTTTCCATCACCATCGCAAGCATCTGGCTGAACGAGGTGCTCGAACGCCGCCCGCCGCGCCGGCGCATCGGCATTTATCTCGGCATCGTTGCCTTCGTTGCGCTCAGCCTTTACGACCAGCTGCTCGATACTCAATCGCTGGTTCATTTCCAGTCCGATTCCATCAGGCAGGCAAAGATCGACCGCAAGGTGGCCGCTGAGATGGAGCGCATCGTCCCCGAGGGCACTGCGGTGCTGGAACTGCCCTTCACCGGGTACCCGATCATGTACACCTTCAACAAGATGTACTCCTATGATCACGTCCGCCCCTATCTGTGGACGAATAAATTCAAATGGAGCTGGCCGTCATTGTCCACGCGCCACCACGATTGGCAGGAAGAGATGAAGGCACTGGAGGGACCTGCTCTGGTCGACGCTGCTGTCCTGTCCGGTTTCAGCGCGATCTGGATCGACCGCTATGCTTATGAAGACAATGGCGAACACCTGCTGTCGTCGCTCTCGACAAGCGATACGCATCGCGTCGATGTCGGCAGCGAACGCTACGCGGTGCTCGACCTGCGCGATGCCGTTCGCCGCCTGCATGCAGAACTTGGCGAGGCAGAATTCGCGCGACGTGCACGGGAACTTATCGGCCCTCGGCCGCTGGTCGATTGGCATCGCGGCTTCTATGGTGAGGAGCGCCGCCCTGACAGCGTGACGTTCCGGTGGGCACAGCAGGATGCCTCCCTGGAGTTGAAGAATCCCGGCAAGGAGCCTTTGCGTGCATGCGTGCAATTCGATGTTGTAGCGCCCCGGGGTGCAGTCCGGGTCGATGGAAGGAACCTGCGTGTGGATATTCCCCGCAACGATGCTGGGTATCCCGTCAACCTCGCACTCGATGTCGATGCGCAGGACATGCGCGCCTTGCAATTCCATACGGATGCGCCGGCCATCAATGCACCGGCGGATCCGCGGACCATGTATTTTTACGTTGCATCGTTCCATGTAAAAACCATGGACATCGGCAGCCGTTCGAACGACTCCTGCACCCGCGCAACACACTGACATTTACGCCAGAGCAGGAGTATTGCCGGAGGGCGTCAGCCCAGATCGAACACCAGCACTTCCGCGCCGCGTCCCTGCGACAATTCGATGCGACGTTCATCGACAGCCTTGAGCGCGTCGCCATGCTTCAACGCGATGCCATTGACGACGATCTCGCCGCGCGCGACATGCACGTACACCTTGCGTCCCGCGGCGACTTCCAGCGTCGCGCTTTCATCGCCGTCAAACAGGCCGGCGTAAAGCTTCGCATCCTGGTGCACCACGACCGAACCATCTGTACCTTCCTTGCTGGCAATCAGGCGCAGGCGTCCGCGCTTCTCCGCTGCATCGAAATGCTTCTCTTCATAACCCGGCTCCAGTCCGAACTGCGCCGGCTCGATCCAGATTTGAAGGAAATGCGTGGCGCGTTCCTTCGCATGGTTGTATTCCGAATGCATCACGCCGGTACCCGCGCTCATGCGCTGCACGTCGCCCGGGCGAATGACACTGCCGTTGCCCATGCTGTCCTTGTGCGCCAGTTCGCCGTCGAGCACATAGCTGATGATTTCCATGTTGCGATGGCCGTGCGTGCCGAAGCCGGCACCGGGATCGACGCGGTCTTCGTTGATGACGCGCAAGGGACCGAAACCCATGTGCAGCGGATCGTAATATTCCGCGAAGGAAAAGCTGTGATACGAATCCAGCCAGCCGTGGTTGGCATGGCCGCGTTCCTCGCTCTTGCGGACTTCGATCATGATGTTTCTCCTTTCGTGAATCGATTGAACATGGCTGCACTATAAGGCGGCCCCGATGCGCAAAAAAGGCATAATCCCAAACATTTGATTTCCGGATTTCGAAAGAATGCCTTCCTACATCGGTCGCTTCGCTCCCTCGCCCACCGGCCCGCTGCACAAGGGCTCGCTGGTGGCAGCGCTCGCCAGCTACCTCGATGCGAAAGCGCATGGCGGCCAATGGCTGGTACGTATCGAGGATATCGACGAGGCGCGTACGATGCCCGGTTCGGCGGAGGCCATCCTCGACGCATTGCGCGCATTCGGCATGCATTGGGACAGCGAAGTGGTGTGGCAAAGCCGGCGCAAGGATTTGTACCAGGCGGCATTCGAGCGTCTCGAAGCGCATGCCTATGCCTGCGGCTGCACCCGCCGCGAGATTGCCGATTCGCGCATCGGCGTCGCGAGCGATGGCGCAGCGGTCTACCCCGGTACCTGCCGCCACGGCCTTGCGCCCGGCAAGGCGGCGCGCGCCTGGCGCTTGCGCCTGCCGGATGCCGGGGCCGACCTGATTCGTTTCGAGGATCGCTGGATGGGTTCCGTCGAGCAGCACCTTGCAACCGAAGTCGGCGATTTCGTGCTCAGGCGCGCGGACGGCTTCTGGGCCTATCAGCTTGCGGTGGTGGTGGATGACGCGGAACAGGGCGTGACGGACGTGGTACGCGGTGCCGACCTGCTGGATTCGACGCCGCGCCAGATCTACCTGCAACGCCTGCTCGGTTATCCGACACCGCGTTACCTGCACGTGCCGGTGGTGACGAATACGATCGGGGAGAAGTTGTCGAAGCAGACCGGTGCGCGCGCGCTCGACCTCGCTCGGCCGCTGAAAGAATTGCAGGAAGCGGCGCGCTTCCTCGGACTGGAAACCGCCGATGCGAAATCGGCGGATGTGTTCTGGCAAACGGCGCTTGCCGCGTGGGCGAAGCGCTTCGTCGTTCGCGATTGATCAGCGCTTCGGCACGCCGCCGAGCAGGGCCGCGACCTTTACCTTCGGCTTGGCTTGCGTCGCATTGCGATCGTCGCCTTCGTCTTTCTCTTCGCCGCTGGGTGCAGCCGGCTCGTAAGGCTTCAGGAACCACGGATCGACCTTTTCCTTGCGCGGTGCAGATGCACCGCCGCTACGACCATAGGCACTGCGATTGCCGGAAGACGGGCGCTCACTGCTGTCTTCGTAGCGCGGCCGACGTTCCGCACGGCCCGGCTCGAAACCGGTGAGTTCCAGCCGCGCGATCTTGTGCTTGATCAGCTTCTCGATGTCCTGCAGCAGGCGCGCATCCTTGTCGGCGTAGAGCGAGATGGCGTCGCCAGAAGCGCCGGCACGGCCGGTGCGGCCGATACGGTGCACGTAATCTTCCGCGTTGTACGGCAGGTCGTAGTTGATGACGCAAGGCAGTTCCGCGATGTCGAGGCCGCGCGCGGCGACGTCGGTCGCCACCAGCACTTCCACCGTGCCCTGCTTGAAGGCTTCAAGTGCCGCCATGCGCTCGGCCTGCGTCTTGTCGCCGTGGATGGCGGAGGCTTTCACGCCGAGCTTTTCGAGATGGCGCGACAGGCGCGAGGCGCCGATCTTGGTATTGGAGAACACGATGACCTGCTTCAGGCCGCGCTCGCGGATGATGTAGGCCACCGCATCGCGCTTGGCTTCTTCCTCAACCTTGTAGAGTGCCTGGGTAACGTTGTCGGCAGTGGCATTGCTGCGCGCGACTTCGATGGTCACCGGAGTCTTCAGGAAGCTGCCGGCCAGTTTCTTGATCTCGGGCGAGAAGGTCGCAGAGAACATCAGGTTCTGGCGCTGCTTGGGCAGCAGGTTGATGATGCGCTGCAGGTCGGGCAGGAAGCCCATGTCGAGCATGCGGTCGGCTTCGTCCATCACCAGGATCTGGGTCTGCGACAGATTGACCGTCTTTTGCTGCACGTGGTCCAGCAGGCGGCCCGGCGTGGCGATCACGATTTCGACGCCGGCGCGCAAGGCGGCGGTCTGCGGCGCCATGTCGACCCCGCCGAAGACCACGGTGGAACGCAGCGGGGTATGGCGCGAATACGCCTTGACGTTATCCGCCACCTGGTCGGCCAGCTCGCGCGTCGGCGTCAGGATCAGGGCGCGCACCGGATGGCGCGCGGGCGACGCGCTGGCATTCGCATGCGCAAGCAGCAACTGGATGATGGGCAGCGAGAAACCGGCAGTCTTGCCGGTGCCGGTCTGCGCTGCGCCCATGACGTCGCGTCCCTGCATGACGATGGGAATCGCCTCGGCCTGGATCGGTGTGGGATGCACATAGCCTTGATCGGCCAGGGCACGCAGGATTTCAGGTGCAAGGCCGAAGTCCTCGAAGCGGACGGCGGGAGCGGAGGTTTGTTGAGCAGTAGGTGACGACGTGTCGGACATATTCTTTCGATGAGCCCCGATGGCGGGCATGCAATGCGGCGCACGACAATAGCTCCGAAAGGCGCTGCCCTGCTTTCGACGGCGGAATTTCCGCAAGGTTCGAATGCGCGCAGCTCGGTACTGCGTGCGGGCAGCGGTCGGCTCGGTGGAAATCTGGCCGCTGGATTTAAATAACCTTTCATTATACGCCTGCCTGGCGGGATACCCCGTCAGCGAGCGGGATCATGGGCGCTCTCGCTGCGAAACAAGTCTCACGGCAATCGGCATTGGCCTGCTTCCCGGCAAGGATTTCCTGCAGCGTCAGCAGCAATGCGATAGAGCCGCCGCCCATGCATGTTGCCACTTGATTAATTGACATTCCGCAAAACACTTGGCCTAGCGCAATGTGCATTGTCTTTATCGCATTTACGATTGCTGGCTGGCGTACCCCGAAATGCAGTCTGCCCGACCAAATTGACCGGAGCATGACGAACAAGGCAGATCCGGCTGGGCCGCCTTGAGAAAATTGCCCCGGACATCATTGATGAAGAGTCAACTTTTTTCGCAAAACCAGTCGCATCCGGCCTTGCGCCTGGCAACATGGAACCTGTCGTCGTGACGCCGCTGATCAGCCTCGTCGTTCCCGTCTACAACGAAGGATCGATGATTTACGACAGCCTGTTGCACATCCTGCGCGCCGCGCAGGGCGACGGCTATGCGCTCGAACTTGTCGCGGTGGATGATGGCTCGCAGGATTCCAGCGCATCCGAGCTCGAGCGCGCGCGCCGCCTTGACGGCCGCATACGTCCGTTATCCTTCACGCGCAATTTCGGCAAGGAAGCCGCCATACTCGCCGGCCTGGCGGAGGCGAAAGGCGATGTGGTGGTCGTGCTCGACTGCGACCTGCAGCATCCGCCGGAATTGATTCCGCAGATGATCGAATTCTGGCGCAAGGGCATCTATGTCGTCGAGGCGGTGAAGCAGGATCGCGGCGAGGAGGCCCTGCAGAACGGTTTGTTTGCGCGCGCCTTCTACGCGCTCTTCAATCGCTTCTCGGGCCTCGATATCCGCAACCATTCCGACTTCAAGCTGCTCGACCGTGAAGTGGTCGACGCCTACATCGCCTTTCCTGAGAAACACCGCTTCTTCCGCGGCATCATCGGCTGGGCGCAATATCCGAGCGCGCAGATCCCTTTCTCGGTGCCGCAACGCGCCGGCGGCGGCCCCAGCCAGTGGAGCAAGATCAAGCTGCTGAAATATGCAGTCAACAACCTGACCAGCTTTTCCAGCCTGCCGCTGAAACTCGTATCCTATGTGGGCTTTGCGACGCTCGCGCTGGGCGGCGTGGTCGGTTTCATCAGCCTGCTGCGCAAGTTCGAAGGCAAGGCGATCGGCGGCTTCACGACCGTCAACCTGCTCATCATCATCATGGGCGGCGCGATCCTGGTCAGCCTGGGCATCATCGGCCATTACCTCGCGCGACTGTACGACGAAGTGAAGGGGCGGCCGACTTACATCATCAAACCCGTCAGGAAATCGCAGGAATGAAAGAACCTCTCATCGCGTTTATCGCCGTGTGCTGCAATGTCGGCGCGCAACTGGCCGCCAAGCAGGCCGGGACCGCTGCGCAAGCGGCAAAAGGCTTGCAGGCCTGGCTCTCGCCGTGGCTGCTGGCCGCCCTCGCCTTGTACGGCCTGGCCTTCGTGCTGATGATGCGTGTTTATGCCGTCAATCCGTTGTCGGTGGCATCGCCGATCATGGCCGGCGCCGTCTTCCTGCTGATTGCCATCACCAGCGCACTGCTGCTGGGCGAAGGCATGGGCGTGCAGAAGATCGCCGGCATCGCGCTTATTTTTTTCGGCATCGTTGTGCTGTCGCGCAGCTAGCCCGTTCACCCCATCACCAAGAATTGCTCATGCCTCTAGCAAGCGGAGTTTCCATGTTCACCCAATTCCCCAAGACGCGTCCGCCGCTGCCAAGGGAAATCGAAGAAATCTATTCGACGCACTACAAGTCGAACCGCGACGGCGATACGGCCGCCGCCTCCATGGCGCAGCGGCTGGAGGCGTGGATGCATCGCAAGGTTGCCGCCGACGTGGCTGGCCTCGCGGGAACGAAGAGGTCCACGCTCGAAGTCGGTGCCGGTACGCTGAACCAATTGCAATACGAACCCGAAGCCGGGCCGTACGACATTGTCGAACCCTTCACCAGCCTCTACCAGGGTTCGAAGCATCTGCCGCGCATACGCAATATCTACGGCGACATCACCCAGGTGCCGGATGGCGTGACGTACGACCGCATCACCTCGGTCGCCACCTTCGAGCACATCCTCAACCTGCCGGAACTCGTTGCGCGCTGCGGCCTGCTGCTCGCCGACGGCGGCTCGCTGCGCACCGCGATTCCGAGCGAAGGTACCTTCCTCTGGACACTGGGCTGGAAACTGACCACGGGGCTGGAATTCAGGATGAAATACGGCCTCGACTATGGCTTGCTGATGAAGCATGAACACGTCAACACCGCCCGCGAGATCCGCGACGTGCTGAAGTTCTTTTTCTCTGAGGTAAAGGGGAGTGCGTTCGGTTTGTCAAACGCCCTCTCTCTCTATCAGTTTTATGAATGCAAGCGCCCGCGCCTCGAAAGATGCCGCGAGTACGCACTGCCCAATGCTGCATAACGCCGCATAAACCCGCCTGACACCGCGGGCGCAAGTGCAGCCTTCACCTACTGCGCCTGCCGATAACGATTCCGTCCCGCCGACTTGGCCTGATACATCGCGATATCGGCCGCGCGCAGCAGCGCCTGCGTGTCCGTGCCGTCGCGCGGATAGAGACTGATCCCGATACTGCATGTCACTTGCAGCTGGTTCTCGCCTATCGCAATCGGTGCGCACAGCGATTCCAGCACCTTGTCGGCAATCGTCCCCGCGGCAGTACCGTCGCGCAACGACGGCAGGCAGATCACGAACTCATCCCCGCCCAGCCGCGCCACCGTATCGCCCTCGCGCAGGCATTGCTGCAAACGCCGCGCGACAGTGCGCAGCAGCTCGTCACCGATCTCGTGCCCGAGCGAGTCGTTGATCGGCTTGAAGCCGTCGAGGTCGAGGAAGAGTATCGCCACCTGTTCGCGGTCGCGACGCGCCCGCAGGATCGCCTGCCCAATGCGGTCGTAGCACAGCATGCGGTTCGGCAGGCCGGTCAATGCATCATGCTGCGCAAGGAAACGCAGGCGTTCATCGGTCAGCCTTCGTTCGGTGATGTCGCGCGATATGGCCGATGCGCCGAAGATCGTTCCATTTTCGTCGCGTATCGGCGAGATCGTGAGCGAGACGTGGATGCGCTGTCCGTCCTTGCGGATGCGCTCCGTCTCGTGGTGCATGATCTGTTTGCCATGGCTGACCGCGTCGAGGATTTCACGCAGTTCGTCCATGTACTCGGGCGGCACCACCATCGATATCGAACGCCCCACGATCTCGGCTGCCGTGTAGCCGTAGATGCGTTCCGCAGCGCGGTTCCAAGAGAGCACGACGCCTCCGAGGGTCTTGCCGATGATGGCATCGTTGGACGACTCCACGATGGATGCAAGCCAGTGCCGCGACTCTTCCACCAGCTTGCGTTCGGTGACGTCGCGGATGACGCCGATGAACAGCCGGCCGTCTTTGCGGCGCGACTCTCCAAATGAAATCTCCAGTGCGATTTCGCGCCCGTCCTTGCGCACGCCGACAAGTTCGATTCCGCTGCGGGAAGCAGCATCGCGGATATCCGATAAACAGGCCACCAGTGCGCGCCGATGAGCACGCTGCAGGCGTTCCGGCATCAGCATGGCAAGCTCGTGCCCAAGCAGCTCGCCAGCGTCGTATCCGAAGATGCACCCGGCTGCGGCGTTCGCATAGACGATGCGGCCGCGACTGCCGATCGCAACAATGCCGTCTGTTGCCGCTTCGGCAATCTGGCGGTAAAGACGT
>DASVLM010000673.1:0-3004 GCA_036384875.1 Noviherbaspirillum sp. | reverse complement strand
GGGTGGCGGCGTCGGACAGCACCTGGGTCAGCAGAGCGGCGGCGGCGAAGATCACCAGCAGTACCGCCATTTCCGGCCACTGCCCTATCCACGCCTGTAGCAGCTGGCCGGCGCGCGCCGCCAGTCCGGTTTTCTGCATCGCCAGGCCGAGCGGCACCGCGCCGGCGATAAAGACGAAGATGCGGGTATCGATCGCTTCGTAAGCCTGGTTCACCGTGATACAGCCGGACAACACCATCGCCAGCGCACCGGCCACCGCGATGACTTCCAGCGGCACATGGCCGACGGAGGCAATCGCGATCACCGCCAGCATGACGGCCGCCGCGCGTTTCGCCGCACGCGGCTTGGGCTTGCCGGGGAAGGGCGCCATCAGCAGCGTCGGCTGTTCCTGCGTCAGGTGCCGCACCTCGTCCTCATCGCCTTCGAGCACCAGCACGTCGCCGGCGCGCAGGCGCACCTGCTCGATTGCCTCCGAAGTCGGTGTGCCGTCGCGCGACAAAGCCACCATCACCACGCCGTAACGCCGCTGCAAACCGGCTTCGCGAATGGTGCGGCCGACCAGCTGCGAGCCCGGCATCACTACCGCCTGCGCCAGCCGTGCCGTCAGTTCCTCGCCCGGCGCCTGGGCGTCTGCGCCGGGCAAGTCGTATTTCTCGATCGGCTTGAGCTTCACGCCCTCCGGTTCCTGGCGCAGGGTTGCCAGTTCGTCCGAACTCAGCCGCACCAGCAGCGTGTCGCCCGGCAGGAAGGTATCACCTTCCTTCGGCAGGCGGCCGACGGTCTCGCCGTTGCGCAACCAGCGCAGGATCTCGCACTCGCCCAGCCCCAGCGCACGCAGGCGTTCCGCATCCGCACCGACCAGCTTGGATTCCGGCGGGATGCTCAGTTCGGCGAGATAGCGTCCCTGCTCGAAGATGCTGCTGCCCTCGCCCTTGCCCTGATTCGACGGCAACAGAAAGCGACCGATGAGCAGCGTGTACGCCACGCCCAGCAGCGCCAGCGGAATGCCGATGGGCGCAATGGAAAACAGTCCCAGCGCCGGGCGGCCCGCATGTTGCAACAAGGTACTGGCGAAGAGGAAGGCCGGCGCGCCGATCAAGGCAATGGCGCTGCCCAGCGACGCGGCAAACGATAACGGCATCAGCAATTTGGACGCCGGAATGCCCCGCTCGCGCGACACCTTCAGCAGCACCGGCATCATGATCGCCGTCGGCGTCACATGCTCGGTAAAGGTGGAGAAGGCCGACACGCCCAGCATGATCACCGCCAGCATGCGCGACTCGGTCTTGCCCGCCATGCGCACGATCCAACCGGTCACCATGTCGGCCACGCCGGTCAGTTGCAGGCCGCGGCTCAGCACAAAGATCGCGGCAATCACCAGCGCCGGCTCGCTCCCCAGCCCGGAGAACGCTTGCTCCGGAGAGAGCAGCCCGGTCAGCGCGAGCGCGATGACGATGAGGATGCCGACGAGATCGACCCGGAGTTTGTCGGTAATCAGCAAGCCGAAAGCGATGGCGGCGATGGCAAGGTAAATGAGTTGCGGCGTTGTGAGTGATGGCATGTTGAGTGTGGTCAATGCGGCATATCGCCGGAAAGCGATGCCATGGCCGCAACGTCGGAATGCCGCGCGGCGGTCATGGAACGAAGAGCAAGCCGCGTTCCAGCGCAAGGACCAATGCAAGGCGAGCGGACACTGCGGCAATCCTCATGCACGCAAGACTCCGCAGCAGGCAGGCAGGACAACCCACCGGGAGTGAAGAACTTACAAACGGCAAGAAATAATCGCCGGGGGTCGGAACAATCCTTGCAGAAAGAGCGAGCCTACCCCTGCCGCAACAACTCCAGCATCTGCTGCGCCGACATCTTCGCCGCCGCCTCGCCACCCGCCAGCAGGCTGTCGGCCAGGTCGCGCTTGTGATGATGCAAATCAACGATCTGCTCTTCGATCGTGCCGCGCGTCACCAGCCGGTAGATCGTGACGGGCCGCTGCTGCCCCATGCGATGCGCGCGGTCGGAAGCCTGGTCTTCGACGGCCGGATTCCACCACGGGTCCATGTGGATCACGTAGTCGGCGGCGGTCAGGTTCAGGCCGGTGCCGCCGGCTTTGAGACTGATGAGGAAGACGTCGCCATCACCTGACTGAAAGGCATCGACACGCTTCTTGCGCTCGGCCATTGGCGTCGCACCGTCGAGATACTGGTAACGAATGCCGCGCTCGTCGAGCCAGCCGCGCAGGATGGCGAGATGATCGACGAATTGCGAGAACACCAGGGCCTTGTGCCGGTTGGCCAGCAGTTCCTCGACCAGTTCGCCGAATGCTGCCAGCTTGCTGCCAGATAGATTGATATCGGGTACAACCAGCTTCGGATGACAGCAGGCGCGGCGCAATTTCATGATCTCGGCCAGGATCTGCAATGCCTGCTGGCTTGCGGGCGCATCCGATTCCGCGAGCCGCTCCAGCGCATTGCGCCGCAGGCTTTCATACAGCGCCGCTTCTTCCTTCGACAGTTCGACATCACGCACGATCTCGGTACGCGTAGGCAATTCCGCCAGCACCTGGGTCTTGGTGCGGCGGAGCATGAAGGGCTGGATCAGGCGGCGCAGGCGGGCGCGTGCATCGGTGTCGCGCTCCTTCTCGATCGGCGCGGCGAAACGCACGTTGAACTGTTCGAGCGAGCCAAGCAAACCCGGATTGATAAAGCGGAACAGGTTCCACAATTCGCCGAGATGATTTTCCAGCGGCGTACCGGTGACGGCGACACGGAAATCGCCCTGCAGCGACATCACCGCTTGCGAACGCTTGGTCGCCGCGTTCTTTACCGCCTGCGCTTCGTCGAGCACCACCGTGTGCCATTGCACGCCGGCGAACAGCTCCGCTTCCTGCTGCAGCAAGCCGTAGCTGACGACCACGACATCGAAGCCCTGCAGGCGCGACAGCATGTCGTTGCGATCGCCGCCGCCGAACAAACGTGCATTGAGCGTGGGCGCGAATCGTGCGATCTCG
>DASVLM010000672.1:0-2246 GCA_036384875.1 Noviherbaspirillum sp. | reverse complement strand
CTCATCCTCGTGCACGACATGAGTTTCATCGAGCGCCGCAGTGCCGACACCAAGCGCTACATCATCACGATGTTCGCCGTGCTGACGGTGATCATTTCGCTCATCACCGTGCTGATGGCGCACCTCAGCTGGCGCAACTGGATCTCTTCCATGAAAGGAATCCTGCGCCGCGAGGTGGGCCCGCAGCCGCAGCAGCAGTCGACGCCGCCGGAGGTGCGGCCGCTCGAAGGCGACCTGCGCAACCTGCTGCATGAGATCAACATCGAGCGTCGTACGCGCGACGATGCGACCCACCTCTGGACGCCGGAGAAACTGCGCACGCTGCTTCACGAGGAACTGGCGGGGGACGAAGTGCTGGTGGTATCGAATCGCGAGCCTTACCTGCATGTGCGCACCCGCAACGGGGTGCAGGTGCAGCGGCCGGCGAGCGGTCTTGTGACTGCGGTCGAGCCCGTGATGCGTGCCTGCTCGGGTACGTGGATCGCGCACGGCAGCGGGTCGGCCGACAGGGAAACCGTCGACCGCAACGACCGCGTGCCGGTACCGCCTGCGCATCCTTCCTATACCCTGCGGCGCGTATGGCTTACCAAGGAAGAAGAGCAGGGTTACTACTATGGCTTCGCCAACGAAGGCTTGTGGCCGCTCTGCCATATCGCCCACGTGCGGCCGGTGTTCCGATCCAGCGACTGGGACAAGTACGTCGAAGTCAACCAGCGCTTTGCGGATGCCGTCATCAAGGAAGCGCGCACCGATGACCCGGTGGTGCTGGTGCAGGATTACCACTTCGCGCTGCTGCCGCGCATGGTGCGCGATGTGCTGCCCAAGGCCACCATCATCACCTTCTGGCACATCCCCTGGCCGAACCCGGAATCCTTCGGCATCTGCCCGTGGCGCGAGGAAATCCTCGAAGGCCTGCTCGGCAGCACCATCCTCGGTTTCCATACGCCTTTCCACTGCAAGAACTTCCTGGAAACCGTGGACCGCTACCTCGAAACCCGGATCGAACACGAGGCATCGACCATTTCCTACGGCGGCAAATTGACGCAGGTCGAGCATTATCCGATCTCCATCGCATGGCCGGACAATGAAAAGGATCGGCCGAGCGTGACCGAATGCCGCGCTTCCATCCGCGAGGAAAACGGCCTCGCGCCGGACCACCTGTTGGGCATCGGCGTCGACCGGCTGGATTACACCAAGGGCATCATCGAACGCTTCCAGGCAGTGGAGCGCATGCTGGAGGTGCACCCCAGCCTCGTGGGCAAGTTCACCATGATCCAGATCGCCGCGCCTTCGCGATCATCGCTCGACGAGTACCAGAACTTCGAGGCACGCGTGCGCATGCTGGTGCAGCGGATCAATACCCGATTCGGCAGCGGCACGTATCAACCTATCATCCTGAAAGCGGAGCATCACAATACCGATCAGATCACGCGTTACTACCGAGCCGCCGATGCCTGCCTGGTCACCAGCCTGCATGACGGCATGAACCTGGTGGCGAAGGAATTCATCGCTTCGCGCGACGACGAACGCGGCGTGCTTGTCCTGTCGCAATTCACCGGCGCAGCACGGGAACTCCACGAGGCGCTGATAGTCAACCCGTACCACATCGAGCAGAGTGCCGAAGCGCTGTATCGCGCCCTGACCATGCCCGAGGTCGAACAGCGCGAACGGATGCGCAGCATGCGTTCGCTGGTCAAGGATTTCAACATTTATCGCTGGGCGGGCCACATGCTGCTCGATGCCGCGCGTCTGCGGCAGCGCGAACGGATCAGCACCAAGATTCGTTCACACAGCCGGGCGTCCCTGCGGCGGGTGGTATGAGGATGAATCTCCTGTTCTCGGAAGCAGGTCTGCAGCGTCTCGACGAGATCGCGCGGCCCGGCCTGTTATGCGCATTCGATTTCGACGGCACGCTGGCGCCCATCGTGCCGCAGCCCGACCAGGCCCGCTTGCCGGCCGAGATCCGCGCGCGCCTGCTGGCGCTTGCACGCCACGCGCCGGTTGCCATCATTACCGGCCGCTCCGTCGACGACATCCGCCATCGCCTTGCGTTCGAGCCCGACTTCATCGTCGGCAACCATGGCGTGGAAGGCGTGCCGGGCTGGGAAGCGCACGCATTGCGCCATGCCGAGCTGTGCAGGAGCTGGCGCGAACAACTGGAGGCGGCGCTCTCTGCCGGCTTCGATCCCGGCATACGCATCGAGGACAAGCGCTTCTCGCTGTCGGTGCATTACCGGTTGGCGGCG
>DASVLM010000671.1:0-5563 GCA_036384875.1 Noviherbaspirillum sp. | reverse complement strand
TACGCAAGCGGTCCATTCATGGCCGGCGTGGGATACGGGCAGGACAAGAAGCGCGGCGGCTATCTCGCGAACGACTTCAAGAGCAAGTGGCAAATGCTTGCCGCCTATGACTTCAAATTCGTGCGGATCTCGGGTTTCTATGGCAGGGACAGCCACAACAACACCGCTACCACGCGCGACAGCGTGAACTACTGGCTGATCGGTGCCAAGATTCCTGTCAGTGCCGCGGGCAATATTGCGACCAACTACATGCAGCGCCAGGTGCAGTCCGACCGGAATGGCACCGAAAAGCGTTACCAGATTGGCTACATGCATTCCTTGAGCAAGCGCACCACGCTGTATGCCGCCTACGACAATGACAATCCCAACAACAATGCAAACGTCAATACCATTCGCGCATTGAGTCTGGGTGTGCAGCACAACTTCTGATGCTGGGTGGAAGGGCCGCCATCATGCGGCTCTTCCAAGACATGCCTTGCTTGTTTGATTGTGAGTTGATATCTGGAGCAATACATGCGTTTGGCGTTGATTCGCCATGTCGTCGCGGCGACAAATCTCTTGTGCTCCGCTGCATTTGCCGCAGACATCGTTATTGGACAGGTCGCGCCGCTGAAGCCGGAGAACAGTCCTGGAAACCAGCTCAGGACAGGTGCACAAGCATATTTCGACCGTGTGAATGATACGGGCGGCGTGCATGGCGCCAGGCTGAGATTCGTTGCGGCGGATCGGGAAACGGGCGGGCGTGACGCGGTTGAGAAATCCCGCCAGTTGATACGTGATGAGGATCCAGTTGCATTGGTTGCATTGCTCGGCACCGGCGCAATGGAAGAACTGGTCGCCAGCAAGATACTGGAGGACTACGGCGTGCCCGTCGTAGGGGTGCGCTCGGGCGCCTTGTCGCTGCATCGCACGTATAACCGCTATCTGTTCCATACGCGGGCAAGCTACAAGTTGGAACTGGAGAAGATCGTTACGCTACTTGCCACGAACGGGTTGAACCGGGTGGCAGTGCTGCACGAGGACAGCTCCTTTGGCCGCGTTGCATTGGAACAGTTGAAGGAAGTCGTGGCGTCACAGCCATCGATATCTATTACAGGAACAGCAACTTATCCCGCAGATACGACGGATGTGGCGATTGCCGTTGGGACGATCAAACGGCTCAAGCCGCAGGCAGTGGTTGCGCTGGCAAGCAGCGTGGCGACGGCGGAGTTTTACAAGTCGTTCCGCCAGCAAGGCGGATCGGCGTCGGTGTATGCGCTCTCGCTGGTGGACGCTGCCGAGGTCACGGCGCGCATAGGCCCGAAGGCAGCCAAGGGTTTGATCGTCGCACAGGTCGTGCCGGATCCGGTAAACGACGCAGTTCCACTCATCAAGGACTTGCGCCGAGATGTTGCAAGATATGCCAAGCCGCAAATGCAAATCACGCAGGCCGTGGTGGAAGGTTATCTTGCAGCGAAGGTGCTGGTGGAAGCCTTGCGAAGGGCAGGGCCTGGCCCGAGCCGGACTAAAGTGATAGCTGCGCTCGAGTCGATGCGCAGCTACGATGCAGGCGGTATCGTCATCGGATTTACCGGCCAAAGCCATGCCGGATCGAAGTATGTCGATCTGGCGATCATGCTGGAAAGCGGCAGGCTGATGAGATAGCCGCCGGATAAAGGTGTCATGAGGGTGTCTCCACAGGGAGCGTGTTTACCCTGTTTGCCGGAGAGCCTGGCTCTCCGGTTCTTTTTTCTTCGCGGAGTATAAAGGGAGCTGCAGAAGTGAAGGCATACGACGAAGGAGCAATGTGGTGGACAACCTGAAAAAAAACGATACGCATGCCGCCGGCGCGTTGCAGGAATCCTGGCGCGAGGCGAATGTCCCTGACGGCTTCACGCTGGCTGCGGTCGGCGACCTCGTGATCGACGACGTGCTTTCCTGGAAGCTCAGGAAAGAGTCGCCTGCGCTTGTCGACTTGCTGCAAGGCGCCGATGCGACCTTCGGCAATTTTGAAAGCACGTCAATTCACCTGAACAAATTCGGCGGCTGGCCGGAAGCGGAGCCGGGTGGATCCTGGCTGGTGAGTTCGCCGCGCGTGCCAAGCGACCTCAAATCCATGGGGTTCAATCTGCTTGGCCGTGCGAACAATCATACGACCGATTGGGGCGTCGCCGGCATGCGCTACACCGCTGCACTGCTTGACGAAGCCGGCATCGTCCATGCCGGCACCGGCAACACGCTGGCCGAGGCGCGCGCACCGAAATTCCTGTGCATTCCGGCCGGACGCATTTCGCTTGTCGCGGCAGCGTCGCGATTCGAGCCGATGTCGCGCGCAGCCGATCCGCTGGGAGAAATTCCAGGCCGGCCTGGCGTCAATGCCTTGCGGACTACGCGTTATGTTCTCGTGCCGCGGGAACAGTTCAAACAGCTCGCTCAGATACGCGACGCCCAACCGAAGGGTTCCGTTCGCCCATCGATCATGGCGTCCGACGAGAAGAACGATACCGTCACGCTGTTCGGCACCAAATACCGGGCTAGTACAGCTGATGCGGAAGGCGTGGCGTTCGAGTTCTCCATGCATGAGCGCGACTTGCAAGACATCCTGCGCAACATCCGGCAAGGCAAGCAAACGTCGGATTTTTCAGTGGTGTCGATGCATACGCACGAACCAGGCAACTACAGTGATGCGCCTCCCGATTTCCTGCCGGCGTTTGCGCGCCAGGCGATCGACCACGGCGCCGACGCCGTGATCGGACATGGTCCGCATCGGCTGCGCGGCATTGAAATCTATCGCAAGAAGCCGATTTTCTATTCGCTGGGGAATTTCTTCTTCATGGAGAACACCTACCAGCCATTGACGCGCGACGCCTTCGAGAAGGAAGGCATCGATCCATCTACATTGACGGCTGCCGAGCTGCTGGAAGAAAAACGCGTGCACGGCGTGTTTGCAGACAGTGTCTGGTACGAGAGCGTTGTCGCCGTCAGCAAATACGACCGCGCGGGAAACCTGAAGGAAGTGCGCCTGCATCCGATTGAAATGCACTGGAGCGAAGGCCGCGATGCCGACCGCGGCATTCCGCGCCTGGTGCATGGCGAGACGGCGGAGCGGATCTTGCGGGAGCTGCAAAGATTGTCGCAGCCGTATGGAACGATCATTCATATCGACGGCGGTACTGGCGTCATTCGTATCGACGCAGATTGAATCATGGATTGTTGCGGGGCTTTGCAGGGGCGCTTTTGCGCCCCTTTTTTACGCATGCCGGACGAAGCTGCGAACGAGGATGGTTCCGGGTCTGCGACCCTTGACTTTGTTTCGACATTCGATATACTGTATTAACTAATGAAACAGCGTTTCAATAACGGAGGATGACATGCAAGGAATATTCAAGTGGGCATGCGCTGTCGTTGTGGTGGCAGGCGCATGCATCGCAAGCGGGGCAGCAGCCGGGAGCGAGTTGAAGATCGGATTCAAGGCCGACATTACCTCAGCTGACCCGCACATACTGGGCGCGGCGAATCGTGGCGTATGGGCGCATGTGTACGAGTCGCTGGTGCAGCAGGATGAGCAACTGCGTCCGAAACCCGGGCTTGCGCTGTCCTGGAAGGCGGTGGAGCCCACCGTGTGGGAATTCAAGCTGCGCCCGAACGTGAGTTTTCACAATGGTGCACCGTTCACAGCCGATGACGTCAAGTATTCGATCGAGCGCGCGATGCACATCACCGGCCCGCGCACTTTCCGCACTTATCTGCGCGGCATCGATTCGGTAAGCGTGGCTGGCCCGCTGACAGTGCGTGTGAAGACACTTGCGCCGGAGCCCGCCTTGCCGGACAACCTCGGCCTCATTCCCATCCTGCCGAAATCGCTCGGCGCGAATGCGACGGAGGAAAGCTTCACCAAGGGCACCTCGGCCATCGGCACCGGTCCCTACAAGTTCGCCGGCTGGACGCATGGAGAGAAAGTGACGCTGGTGAAAAATCCGAACTACTGGGGCGACAAGGAGCCTTGGGATACGGTGGTGTTCCAGATCATCCAGCGCGAACCGGCACGCGCGTCTGCCTTGCTCGCGGGTACGGTGGACATTATCGATGGCGCCACAACCAAAGTCGCCGACACATTCGGATCATCGAACAAGATCGATACCGTGGCGATCACTTCCTACATGCTGAACTACCTGCAGTTCGATACCTCGCGCGACAACACGCCGGACGTCAAATCGAAATCGGGCCAGCCGCTCGGCAAGAATCCGCTGCAGGACAAGCGGGTACGTCTGGCGCTCATGTCCGCAGTGAATCGCGACGGCATCATCCGCTTCCTGATGAAGGGCGACGCGGTAGCCAGCGAACAGTTCGTGCCGGAAGGATTCTTCGGTCATGACAACAAGCTGAAGGCCCCGTCATTCGATCTGGCGAAAGCCAAGTCCCTGCTGGCCGAGGCTGGTTATCCCGACGGCTTCAAGATGACCATTCATTGCACCAATGATCGTTACGTCAACGACGCCAAGATGTGCGAAGCGATCGCGCAGTCGTTCAGCCAGATCGGCTTGAAGGTTGACATCGCCGCGATGCCCTACGCAGTGCTTATCGGCCGCGTGGCCAATCAGGAATTCAGTGCATGGACGCTGGGCACCGGGGCAGTAACCGGCGACTCCCTGCAGCCGTTGACTTCTCTGGTGCACACGCAGGACAAGAAGTCCGGAGCAGGCGCAAACAACTACGGCCATTACAGCAACAAGGAAATCGATTCCCTGATCGACAAGGCGGCGCGCTCTCTCGATGAGCACGCACGCGAGGATTTGCAAAAGACAGCCGCCAAGGCGGCAATCGATGACGGCGCGATCGTCCCTCTCGTCAACATCAGGGCAGCGTGGGCTTTCCGCAAGGGCTTGACGATCAAGCCGCGTGCCGACGGAATGACGCTGGCGATGTCCATCCGAGAACGCGCGAAGTAATACTTGAATCAATCCGGAAAACCAAGGAACCAGTTTATGTCTTTGCTTGATTGGAAGCGCGTCATGCAAAAAAATCCGGCAGCGGCCTCTGAGCTGCTCAGCTCCGGTACGTCGGACGAAGGGGAATACGAAGTCGTCGTACAGCGCGACATCATGGTTGCCGCACGCGATGGTGTGCGGCTGGCAACCGACGTGTATCTGCCTGCGCGTGATGGCATGCCGGTTGACGCCGCCTTTCCCGTCATTCTCGAGCGCACGCCTTACGGCAAGCATCTACCGAGTCGCGCCGAGCGCAACGTCGGCATGGAAAAGCCGATGCCGCGTGAAGAGATCGCGAGCTTCTTCGTGCGTCGTGGCTATGTGGTGGTCTATCAGGATTGCCGCGGCCGGCACAAGTCCGAAGGCGAATTCGTCAAGTACACCAGCGAAGGTTATGACGGATACGACACCTGCGAATGGATACTGCGCCAACCGTGGTGCAATGGCAGGATAGGCACCAAGGGCCTTTCCTATGCGGCCCATACGCAGGCCGCACTTGCCAGTCTCGGTGCGCCCGGCGTGGTTGCAATGTTCCTTGACTCCGGTGGCTTTTCGAACGCCTACCAGGGTGGCATTCGCCAGGGCGGCGCGTTCGA
>DASVLM010000670.1:0-6904 GCA_036384875.1 Noviherbaspirillum sp. | reverse complement strand
CTCTTGCCCGCGGCAGAGTGGCCGATAACCATGTACCACGGCAGTTCGTAGAGCGCCGCCTTGCCGCGCGCCTTGCCCAGATGGGAGTGCTTTACGGTATCGATCGCTGCAAGCAGGCGCTGGCGCAACCGCGCGACTTCGGCTCGCCTGTCGGCACTAGCTCCCATCACAGCATCATCCGCCTGCCGTCGCAGCATTTTTTCGAGCACGGACGATGCACGGTCTGCCACCAAGCGCCCGATCATGAGAGTCACGACCCAAAGCAGCATCACCCCCACGATTGCCGCGAGGCGAGTGTCCTTGCCCGGCAGTCCGACCAACGGGCCTGCAAACCAGATCAATACGATAAAGATGACAAAGCCGGCCGCCGAGGCGAGCTTTGCATTGCGAAACCATTTCAACATGCCTTTTCCCCGAACTTCAATGTCGCCCCTGAACGGACCGATTCATTTGCCTGCCTTTGCGTTGCGCGAGCGGTCCGGCGACTCGATATGTCCATAGTCCCGGAAAGTCCAACGGCCGCCCCACACCAAGCCGGCCTTTTCCGCTTCCTCTCCAAATACCTGATAAGCCTGCATGGCCCAAGGGTCACGCTCAGAGATCACCAACCGTCCGTTCAATACCGGCGCCGCATCCAGTGCCAACCCGTATTGATGCTGGCTTTGATAAGCACCCGCCCGGGTAACATTGGACCCCATGCTCGCAAGCGAATCCTGACGCTCAGGGCTGCGATACCCTTCAAGCAATGCCATTTGGTAGCCTCGCGCTTCCATGCGGGCGAACACCAGCAATGCGCGCTGCATGAAGACCGGGTCCAGCCGGTTCCAATTGCGGTCAGCAGTTTCGAGGCCCGGGATATTGGACCCAAGGAACATCACCGTCGGCAATGGCGGTGGCGGAACCAGCCGCTCCGGGTCAAGCGCCGCGTGAATGTGTGACTGCCGGGCCAGATGCAACGCGGCCAAGGGCTCGCCACCAGAAGTCAACGCGAGATTACCGACCGCCACCGCAACAGTTGCGGTAGTGACGAGCAGAAGAGCGATCGGCCAAATGCTTGCCAGCCTGAACGCTAGTTTTTTTGCGTTTGCTTCCTCCGTTCGCGCCGCCACATGCGGAATGCCCGCCCTGACAAAAAATCGCCAGCCGGTCCAAGCGAGCACCCCGAGCGTGCCAAACAGCACCAACAACAAATTTGCCATTCCCGTTTCCATGTCCTTATGGACTTGCCCAGACGCGATTTCGCAAACAGGCAATTGCCACATAGACAATATTGTATAATATACATGTCAAATTTGTAATATTCTGTTTTCAAGGCATGCTTAAAAAAACAACTTGGCCGGCTGGCTTATTCAGCAAACTGGCACTTGCCGGACTGATCGCAGCAATGTCAGGATGCGCCACGGCACCTAAAACCGTGCAGATCAATGGCGAGGCTGATTCGGTATTGAATCGGGACGAGAGAGGTAATTCGCTGTCGGTGGCAGTGCGGATCTACCAATTGAAAGGACCCGAAGAATTCTCCCGATTGACTTTTGACATGCTGGCAAACAGCGCGCCGGAAGCCGACGTCATTAACGCGGACTTGTTGGACAGGAGCGAGGTGATCATGGTCCCTGGCGGGAAATTCTCAAATGCAATCACCATTCGGGATGATGCAAAGTATGTCGGATTGCTTGCCTTTTTCCGCCAACCCGATCCCTATTACTGGCGCATTTTGGTCGAGGCAGACAAGGTTCGTCACGATGGGCTGGTCTTCCTGGTAAAGGATTGCTACCTCGCTTTGAAAACGCCAAAGCAGACGGCCATCCCCGGCCAGCCCCTCGGTGTCCCGGCGCAATGTGACCGTGGAGGCGGGAGTGTCATTGCCGGTACCGTCTCGGCCGGTGCGAAGCGGCCCCTCGTTGCAAACAAGCTGCCAACGTCCGCAACAACGACTGCCAAGCACTGAACTTCATGTCCACCCTGTAAAGGAAACACGATGGCACATCTCCACCGCATCCTTTGGGGAGAAGGCATGTTCCTTCGGCCTCAGCATTTTCAACAGCAAGCGCAATTCGACGAAGGTCTCGCCGCTCGCATAATTACGCAATCGGCAGCATTTCCTTGGGGTGTGCGCAAGCTTGTGTTGGACAGTGACGCCCTGCGCGCCGGTCAGGTACGAGTCGACACGCTCGATCTGGTATTTCAGGACGGCTTCCATGTCGATGCGCCAGGCGGTTGCCCCTTGCCTTCATCGCGCGAGCTTGCTTCCATTCCAACGACCGTCAGTTCATTGTTGATATACGCTTGCATACCGGAGCTCAATGCCTTTGGCGGTAACGTCCATTCCTTGAGCGAACCGGCACCGCGACCGCCGCGCTACGTCTCCGGCACAGTACCGTTGACAGACCTTTACACCGGGGCGCTTGAAGCGGAAATCACCGTCCTGCACGCGAACGTCCGCCTCCTGCTCGAGCATGAAAATCGTGACGGACATCAGTCGCTGCCGATCGCACGTCTGTCGAGAAGCGCGACAGGGCATTGGGAAATCGATGAGAAATATATTCCGCCGCTAGCGTCGATCGAGGGGTCGCCTGCACTTGTGACACTCACCCGCCGATTGCTCGACATCCTGCTTGCAAAGAGTCAGGCACTGGCCGCAACACATCGCGAACGCCGCAAGAGCATCGCCGAGCAGAGCAGCGCCGACATCACTTCGTTCTGGCTCCTGCATACCGTCAATCGCACGTTCCCACCGCTGAATCATTACCTCCGCACCAGTCCGCGCCCCGAAGCGCTGTATTCGCTGTTGGCACAGTTGTGCGGCGAACTGATGACGTTCTCGACAACCGCCACGCTCGCAGACATTCCCGCCTACACCCACCTCGACCTGGCAACGGTCTTCGAACGTCTTGACACCATGATTCGCGAACTGCTGGATACCGTCATCTCCAGTCGCTACATGATCATCCCGTTGGCAAACAGCCGACCATCGTTTTTCATCGGGAAACTCGACAGTGAGCGCCTTATCGAGAACGCCGATTTCTACCTCTCCGTTTCTGGCGATATGCCGATTGCCGACATGCTGGAATCGGTGCCGTCGCGCCTCAAGGTTGGCGCTCCGGACGATGTGGAAAAGATCCTGCATTCCGCCCTGCCAGGCGTACCGCTGCGACATGCGCTGCAGACACCGGCCGCCGTACCGGTGCGTGTCGGCAACCACTACTTCGCCCTTGAAAAGCAGGGGCAGATATTCGAGCGCATGCTGAAGGCACGCAGCATCTGCATTTATGTACCGCAGGCTCTGCTTGGTCTGAAGCTGGAACTCGTCGCCGTAGTCAACTGATTCAACAGGACTGGAAACCGTGACCACCCTAACCACCATCCCACCCGCTTCCGCCCCTTCGTTATCCACACCGCTTGCCAGCATTACGACACTGACTTTGCAGGACATGCTGGAAGACGGCATCTACCTGCTCTTCCTGCTCAAGTGCGGCAATCCGCCGAATACATACACGGAGTTCAACAAGAGAGTGGAACAGTTCCTCTCGCAATTCGAGAAAAATGCACGCAACCTTGGCAAGCATGCCAAGGCTGTCGAACAGGCGAAATACGCGTTTTGCGCGCTCCTCGACGAAGTTATCCTGTCGTCGGACTTCGACATCCGTGGCGATTGGGAGCGTGCGCCGCTGCAACTGCGGATGTTTGGCGAGCATCTTGCCGGAGAGCGCTTTTTTGACAGACTGGAAGCGTTGCGCGCAGCGCCTGAAGAAAATATTGAAACACTGGAGGTTTTCCATTGCTGCCTGCTGCTCGGCTTTCAGGGCAAGTACCTGCTGGAAGGCAGCGAGAAGCTGGACTATCTCGTTGCCAGCATGGAACGGGAAATTACTCGTATTCGCGGTGGAAAGGCAGAATTCGCCCCGAACTGGAAATTGCCGCAGCGCTTTCAGCAATATGTGCGCCATGAACTGCCCTTGTGGCTGTTCTTTGCATTGCTGGCGACAGTCGCAGCTGGCTTCTTTCTGTTCTATTCGTGGCAGTTGAGTTCGGCGTCAGACAAATTGAAGCATATCGACCTCCTCCCGCCCGCCAAACTGTCGACGACGTAATTGGATAGCTCCACTCGAGCGAATTCCTCCGGATCAAACAAAAACGGCACCAAGGTTTCCCTTGGTGCCGTTTTCACTTGAAGCACAACAGCAGGCTTAAGCTTCGCCGCCTTCCGTATTACCGTCGGTAGTTGCCGCCTCTTCCGATTCGACTTCCGCACCCCGCGAGGCTTCTTCGGCCTGCAGGAGTGCCTGGCGCTCTTCGGCTTCCCAGGTTTCCTTTTCCTTGCGTGCACGATGGTACGCAAGACCGGTACCCGCCGGGATCAGACGGCCGACGATGACGTTTTCCTTCAAGCCGCGCAGGCCATCCTGCTTGCCCATGATCGCAGCTTCGGTCAGCACGCGTGTCGTTTCCTGGAACGACGCAGCAGAGATGAAGGAGTCGGTCGACAGCGATGCCTTGGTAATACCGAGCAGTACGTTTTCGTATGTGGCCGGCAGCTTGCCTTCGGCAATGACGCGATCGTTCTCGTCCAGCAACTCCGAACGCTCGACTTGCTCACCCGGGATGTAGGACGTGTCGCCGGCGCTGACGACCTGCACGCGACGCAGCATCTGGCGCACGATCACCTCGATGTGCTTGTCGTTGATCTTCACGCCCTGCAGACGGTACACGTCCTGCACTTCGTCGACGATGTAACGCGCCAGCGCTTCGATACCTAGCAAGCGCAGGATGTCCTGCGGATCAGCCGGGCCGTCCACGATCATTTCGCCCTTGTTCACCACCTGGCCGTCGTGCACCAGCACCTGCTTGTCCTTGGTGATCAGGAACTCGTGCTTGTTGCCGTCCATGTCGGTGATTTCCAGGCGCTGCTTGCCCTTCGTTTCCTTGCCGAATGCCACGGTACCGGTGACTTCCGCCAGCATGCCGGCATCTTTCGGCGAACGTGCTTCGAACAGTTCAGCCACGCGCGGCAGACCGCCGGTAATGTCACGAGTCTTCTGCGATTCGGTCGGGATACGTGCAAGCACTTCACCCACGGAGACATGCTGGCCATCCTTCACGGTGATCAGCGCGCCAATCTGCAGGCCGATGGTCACGGCGTGCTCAGTGCCGGCGATCTTGACTTCCTCGCCCTTCTCATTGAGCAGCTTGACCTGCGGACGCACCACCTTCGCGGAAGAACCACGGCGCTTCGCATCGATCACCACCAGCGTCGACAGACCGGTGACTTCGTCGATCTGCTTCGCGACGGTCACGCCCTCTTCGACGTTCTCGAACTTCACCGTACCGGTGTATTCGGTAATGATAGGACGGGTCAGCGGATCCCAGGTTGCCAGCGCAGTGCCGGCCTTGATGGCGAGGCCATCCTTGACCAGCAGCGTCGCACCGTACGGCACTTTGTGGCGCTCGCGTTCGCGACCAATATCATCGGTGATCAGCACTTCACCCGAACGGGAAATGACGATCTGCTCGCCCTTGCCGTTGGTGACGTAACGCATCGTCGCGGTGAAACGGACGGTGCCGTTGGACTTGGCCTCGACCGACGAAGCCACCGCTGCACGCGATGCCGCACCACCGATGTGGAAGGTACGCATCGTCAGCTGGGTACCCGGTTCGCCGATCGACTGCGCAGCAACCACACCTACTGCTTCGCCGGCGTTGACCAGCGAGCCGCGACCGAGATCACGGCCGTAGCACTTGGCGCACAGGCCGTAGCGCGTATCGCAGGTCAGCGGCGTGCGGACCTTGACTTCGTCGATACCGAGGCTTTCGATAGCCTCAACCGCGTCTTCATCCAGCAGCGTGCCGGCTTCGAACAGCGTAGCCTGGTCTTCCGGATTGACGACATCGGAAGCTGCCACACGGCCGAGGATACGGTCGCGCAGTGCTTCGATAACTTCACCGCCTTCGACCAGCGCCTTCATGGCGACGCCGTTGGTGGTGCCACAATCGTCTTCGATAACAACGAGGTCTTGCGTCACGTCGACCAGACGGCGGGTCAGGTAACCGGAGTTTGCAGTCTTCAGCGCCGTATCGGCCAGACCCTTACGAGCGCCGTGCGTCGAGATGAAGTACTGCAACACGTTCAGGCCTTCGCGGAAATTCGCGGTAATCGGCGTCTCGATGATCGAGCCGTCCGGCTTGGCCATCAGGCCGCGCATACCTGCGAGCTGGCGAATCTGCGCTGCGGAACCGCGGGCGCCCGAGTCGGCCATCATGTAAATCGCGTTGAACGATTCCTGCTGGGTCTTGGTGCCGTCACGCTTGGTGACTTCCTCGACCTTGAGCTGGTCCATCATCGCCTTGCCGACTTCGTCACCGGCCTTGCCCCAGATGTCCACCACCTTGTTGTAGCGTTCGCCCGCCGTGACCAGACCGGACGAGTACTGCTGTTCGATCTGCTTCACTTCGTGTTCGGCTTGCGCAATGATCGTGACCTTCTGCGGCGGCACCAGCATGTCGTCCACGCAGATGGAGATGCCGGCGCGGGTCGCGAGGCGGAAGCCCGACTGCATCAGCTGGTCGGCGAACACCACGGTGGCGCGCAGACCGCACTTGCGGAAGGACGTGTTGATCAGCTTCGAGATTTCCTTCTTCTTCAACGCGCGGTTCAGCACGGTGAACGGCAGGCCCTTCGGCAGGATCTCGGACAGGATGGCACGGCCAACCGTCGTCTCGTAGCGCTTGATGGTCTTGACGAATTCGCCGGTCTCCGGATCCTTCGGATACTCGGTAATGCGGACCGTGATGCGGGTCGTCAGTTCGACTTCCTTGTTGTCGTACGCGCGGATCACTTCCGACACGTCCGGGAACATCATGCCTTCGTTCTTGCCGTTGATCTTCTCGCGGGTCGCGTAGTACAGGC
>DASVLM010000669.1:0-14389 GCA_036384875.1 Noviherbaspirillum sp. | reverse complement strand
CTGGCCGAATTGCAGATCGAGAAGCTGCGCGAAAACCAGGCGCTGTCGCTCTCGGGCGGCGAACGCCGGCGTGTGGAAATCGCGCGGGCCCTCGCTACCAATCCGCGCTTCGTGCTGCTGGACGAACCGTTCGCCGGCGTCGACCCGATTGCCGTGATCGAGATCCAGCGCATCGTGCGCTTCCTGAAGGAGCGCGGCATCGGCGTACTGATTACCGACCACAACGTGCGTGAAACGCTCGGCATTTGCGATCGCGCTTACATCATCAACCAGGGCGCGGTTCTCGCCAGCGGCCGCCCGGACGACATCATCGCCAATGAGTCGGTGCGCCGCGTGTATCTCGGCGAACATTTCCGGATGTAGAACCAGACATGAAACAGACTCTCCAACTACGCGTTTCGCAGCACCTGGCGCTCACGCCGCAGTTGCAGCAGTCCATCCGCTTGCTGCAGCTGTCGACACTCGAACTGCACCAGGAGCTGGAACAGATCCTGTCCGACAATCCGATGCTCGAGCGCGTCGACGATCCGCTCGACAATTCCGTGCGTCTGCTTGCCGATGGCGCCGTCACGCCGTCCACGCCGCCTTCCGATGCGCCCGCGAGCGAAGCGCCGGCCTCTTCTTCGGACGAAGGCGAAGGCGGCTTCGAAGGCGGCGGCGACAATGAAGCATCCGCCAATGAAGGCGAGTGGAGCTTCGATGACGTAGCGCGCACGTCGAAAGCTCCGGAAGATGACGACGCGCGCCCGCAATTGGAAGCGCACCAGACGACGCTGCGTGAGCATCTGCTGGAACAGATGCGGCTGACCGTACGCGAATTTCGCGACCGCGCGCTGGTCGAACTCATCATCGATGCACTCGACGAGAATGGTTACCTCGAAGAGCCGCTGGAAGAAATTCACGCGCGCCTGCCTGAGGAGCTGGAGATCGAGCCGGAGGAACTGGAGGTCGCGCTCAAGCTGGTGCAGAGTTTCGAACCGGCCGGCGTCGGCGCACGCAACGCTTCCGAATGCCTCGCATTGCAGATCCGCCGATTTCCGAAGGTGCCTCTGGTAACACGTCGACGCGCATTGGAGATCGTCGAGAAGCACCTCACGCTGTTTGCCCAGCGCGATTTCAACAAGCTGAAGAAAGCGCTCGATTGCGATGACGAGGACTTGCGCGAGGCGCACGCGGTCATCAAATGCTGCAACCCGCATCCTGGCGCCGCCTTCGCGGTCGGCTCGTCCGATTATGTTGTGCCGGATGTAATTGTCAAAAAAACAAAGAACGGCTGGCAGGTCATGCTCAACCATGACGTGATGCCGCGCCTGCGCGTCAACGCCCTGTATGCGAATATCCTCAAGCAAAGCAAAGGTGAGGGCTCGCTCACTTCGCAGCTGCAGGAGGCGAAGTGGCTGATCAAGAACATGCGCCAGCGCTTCGACACCATCTTGCGCGTCGCGCAGGCGATTGTCGACCGCCAGCGAAATTTCTTCTCCCATGGCGCGGTCGCGATGCGCCCTCTTGTCTTGCGCGAAATTGCTGATACACTGGGTTTACACGAGAGCACTATTTCTCGAGTGACAACTCAAAAATACATGCTGACTCCCCATGGCATGTTTGAGTTGAAGTACTTCTTCGGCAGCCACGTCGCCACGGAAGCCGGTGGAGAGGCTTCTTCAACAGCGATACGGGCACTGATCAAACAGTTGATAGGAGCGGAAGACCCCAAGAATCCATTCTCTGATAGCAAAATTGCGGATATGCTGGGGGAGCAAGGGATGGTCGTGGCGCGCCGTACAGTCGCGAAATACCGCGAAGCCCTGAAGATCCCCCCAGTCAATCTGCGTAAATCCTTGTAGTCATCGTTGTAGTGCAGTTGTCGTCGTGTCCCGGCGTAGCCCTCTGGTCTGCGCGATACAGGAGCACGTTGCGAACCTCCGGCGACACTATCCATAGGAGCGCTGTATGAATCTCACCATCAGTGGACATCACCTCGAATTGACACCGGCCATCCGCGAATACGTACAGACGAAGCTCGAACGCATCACGCGTCACTTCGATCATGTCATCGACGTCGCAGTTATCCTGGCCGTAGAGAAGCTCCCTGAGAAAGAGAAGAGACAGAAGGCGGAAATCAATCTCCGACTACCAGGCAATACGATCCACTGCGAGAGCATTGCGGAAGATCTTTATGCAGCGATTGACTCGCTGATTGACAAACTGGATCGCCAAGTCTTGAAGTACAAGACCAAGATCCAGGATCACCAGCATGCAGGCATCAAGAGAATGACCGAAGTACAGACTGCCGTGTGAGGCAGGCATGCGCCGGGGGACCGGCAGCAGAAACAGGGGCGCTGGCGAAGCGCCCCTTCTCATTTCGGAATGTCGGTGTGGCGACTGACACGGCATCGCGGCCTTCGATAGAATGAAGCGTTCAAATTTCTCCGTTTCCGTCATGTCCGAATTCATCCAGACCGAAGTTCGCAATCGCACGGCCCATATCATCCTCGACCGCCCCAAGGCGCTGAATTCACTGTCGCTCGACATGATTCGCACCATCACGGAAGCGCTGCTCGCGTGGAAGGAGGATGACAAGGTGCGGGCAGTGGTTATCCGCAGCGCCAGCGAACGTGCCTTGTGTGCAGGCGGCGATATCCGCTTTTTCTACGATAACGGCACGAAAACGCCGCAAGGTGGCAGCGCGCTGCTGGAAGATTTCTTCACCGAAGAGTACGCACTCAACCATCTGATCCATTTCTATCCCAAGCCCTACATCGCGCTGATGGACGGCATCGTCATGGGCGGCGGTATGGGCGTGGCACAGGGCGGCGAAAACAATCGCATGCGCGTCGTCACCGAACGGACGAAAATGGCGATGCCCGAGGTGAATATCGGCCTCTTTCCGGACGTGGGCGGCGGCTATTTCCTGTCACGCACGCCGGGCCAAATCGGCACCTACCTCGGCGTCAGCGGCGAGACCATTGATGCCGCAGGGGCGCTGTATGCCGGTCTCGCCGACGTATTCCTGCCGTCGGACCAGCTACCCGGTTTGCTGGAATTGCTGGGAACGAGGAAGGAGGCCGATGTGCGTGCCGCGATCCGGACATTCGCCGCGCCGTTCCGGGAGCAGGCAAATCCGTCGCAATGCATGCTGGCACAACAGCGCGCACGTATCGACCACCATTTCGCCCACGACGATGTGAAGAAGATCGTCGCCTCGCTTGCCAGCGACGAGGATCCGTTCGCCAGGAAAACGCTCGATGTGATCGCGAAACGCTCTCCGTTGATGATGTGCGTGACGCTGGCGCAATTGCGGCGCGGCGCAGCGCTTTCCGTGGCCGACTGTCTGCGCCTGGAACGCACCATGGTGCGCCGCTGCTTCGAACATGGCGAAGTGTTGGAAGGCGTGCGCGCACTGGTCGTCGACAAGGACAACGTACCGCGATGGAATCCCGCAACGCTGGAGGAGGTCGATACAGCGATGGTGGAGCGGTTCTTCCAGAGTGCCTGGCCGCAGCATGCGCATCCGCTGCGCGAACTGAATTAATGCGGTCCGATGATCAGATTCAGCGTCAGATCTCGTCAATGAAGAACAGGCGGCGGTGTTCGCGCATCGCATAGCGATCTGTCATTCCAGCGATGTAATCTGCGACCTTGCGCGCCTGCTTTTGCACATCGGTCGGCACCTGGTAATCGGGGGGCAACAGGCGCGGTTCCTGCATGAAGGCCTCGAACAATTCCTTGATAATGCGACGCGCCTTGCTAGTCATGCGATTGACCTGGTAGTGTTGATACAGATTCTCGCGCAGGAAGCGTTTGAGCAGCGCCGCCTTATTGCGCATGTCGTCGGAAAAGGTGATCAGCGGCCCGACGCTGCGCACGTCGTCGATCGACTTCAGGCCGGCATCGCCGATGCGCGATTCCGAAGCATGGATGAGATCGACGATCAGCGCATTGATCATGCGCCGTATCGTCTCATGGATAGCCCTGCGGCCTGCGATTCCGGGATATGCCGACTCCACCTCGCTGCGATGGCGTGCATAGAAATCGACCTCATCCAGCTGCGCGGTCGTGATCAGCCCTGAACGCAAACCATCGTCGATGTCGTGATTGTTATAGGCGATTTCGTCGGCGAGATTGGCGAGCTGTGCCTCCAGCGAAGGTTGCTTCTTTTCAATGAAGCGCATGCCAATGTCGCCCAGTTTCGCCGCGTTCGCCAGCGAGCAGTGCTTGAGTATTCCCTCGCGTGTCTCGAACATCAGGTTCAGACCGTCGAACGCGCCGTAATGCTCTTCCAGTTCGTCGACCACACGCAAGCTCTGCAGGTTGTGTTCGAAGCCGCCGTAATCCTTCATGCAGGCGTTGAGCGCATCCTGGCCGGCATGGCCGAAAGGCGTGTGGCCGAGGTCATGCGCAAGCGAAATCGCTTCGACAAGATCCTCGTTCAGATGGAGATTGCGGGCGATCGAGCGTGCGATCTGCGCCACTTCGATGCTATGCGTGAGTCGAGTCCGGAACAGATCGCCTTCATGGTTCACGAATACCTGGGTTTTGTATTCGAGACGGCGGAATGCAGTGGAATGAATGATACGGTCGCGATCGCGCTGGAACTCGCCGCGTGAAGCCGGAGCTGCTTCAGGGAAACGCCGGCCTCGCGATGCCGACGAATGGGCGGCATAGGGTGCGAGGCTGGCTTCGAGATTCATTGCTTTACGCAGGCTTTCAAGGTGTCGAGCAATGCGTCATGTGGCACCGGCATGAAGACTGCCGTGCCGAGCGGCTTGAGCAGGATGAATTTGATTTCACCGCCCTCGTTCTTCTTGTCGACCTGCATCAATTCGAGCCAGCGCTCGGCGCCAAGATCGGGCGCTTCCGTCGGTAGGCCGGCAGCCTTCACGACGGACCGGATTCGTGCAACTACCGCGTCCTCGATAAAGCCCATGCGACGGGAAAGCTCTGCTGCCATCACCATGCCGCAGCCGACGGCTTCGCCGTGCAGCCATTCGCCGTAACCCAGTCCCGCCTCGATTGCATGGCCGAAGGTATGACCGAAATTCAGGATCGCTCGCAATCCGCCTTCACGTTCATCCTGCCGCACAACATCCGCCTTGATTTCGCAGGAGCGCCGAATGGCATGGGCCAGTGCGTTCGAGTCGCGCGCCACGAGATTCGCCATGTTGGCTTCGCACCAGTCGAAGAACGCTGCATCGATGATTGCGCCGTGTTTGATGACCTCCGCCAGTCCGGCGGAAAGTTCACGCGCGGGGAGCGTATCGAGCGTCGCGGTATCGGCAACCACCGCTTGCGGCTGGTAGAAGGCACCGATCATGTTCTTGCCGAGCGGATGGTTGATGCCGGTTTTGCCGCCGACCGAAGAATCGACCTGTGCCAGCAGCGTGGTCGGCACCTGGACGAACGGTACGCCGCGCATGTAAGAGGCTGCGGCATACCCGGTCAGGTCGCCTATCACGCCGCCCCCGAGTGCCACGAGCGTTGTCTTGCGGTCGCATTTGTCGGCCAGCAGGACGTCGAACACCTTCATCAGGCTCGCCCAGTTCTTTTCCTCTTCGCCGTCAGGCAGGACGATGGTAGTAACCTGCTTCCCTGCCTTGGTCAGGGAACTAACAACTTTCTCCAGGTAGAGCGGACCGACGGTCGCATTGGTAACGATCGCCGCGCGCTTGCCTTTGACATGCTGCGCAATGAGGTCGGCATCAGCGAGAAGGGATTGCCCGATGAAAATGGGATAACTGCGATCACCCAATTCCACTTGCAAGGTAATCGGGGAAAGTTGCGGCGTTGTCATGGAATTCTCAGGAAGTCGGATTCTGCTCATCGTCCGCCGGCAAGCCATTTTCCAGGCGTTCCAGGCGGGAAACGATCGTCTGTACCAGAGATTGTACGTTAGGACGGCCGGTTTCGATGACAAAGTCGGCAACTTCGAGATAGAGCGGCTCGCGTTCGACGGTGAGCTGTTCCAGTTTTGCCCGCGGATCGGCGGTTTGCAGCAAGGGCCGGTTCTTGTCGTTGCGGGTACGCTGCAGGATGCTGTTGACGCTGGCACGCAGGTAAATCACGGTGCCGCGCGTCTTCAGGTATTCGCGATTTTCCGGCTTGAGGACAGCGCCGCCGCCAGTTGCCAGCACAATACCGGAACGTGCGGTCAAGTCCCGGATCACTTCCGATTCGCGCTGGCGGAAACTGGCCTCGCCTTCGATCTCGAAAATCAGCGGAATCGAGGCGCCGGTACGCGCCTCGATTTCGTGGTCCGAATCGATGAACTCCTTGTCGAGCTTGCGAGCCAGGGCGCGGCCGATAGTGGTCTTGCCGGCGCCCATGAGGCCTACGAGAAAGATGTTCGAACTCAATTTGCTATGTTGCAACTATTGGTGCCGTACGGACTTATGGCGCCAGGAGGACTTACATTTTTGTCGGTCAAGTCAGTAGCCAATATTGGCAGGAAGAATGGCGCAATTTGATATGTCGACTCAGTTCCGGCGACGCTTCCCCGCAAACTGATTTTTGCCTCCACCCAGTTAGCTCTATCACGCGGATAAATCAATGCGATCTTGGCTAGGCCGGTAGCATCCGTAGTCGCGCTTGGCGTGATAGTGAGGGGTATTCCCGGTTCCAAGATGCCATCGCCATTATAGTCCTCGCCCGCCTCCAAAACACCGTCAAGGTTGATGTCTTCATTCGAGCAAGTGTCAATGACATTGCCTACCCAAGCCTTCGCGGTTGTATCGTCATACGAGTAAGCCCCCTTCCGATATCGAGTCGGAATCACGGAAGCCGTCACAACAACATTCTGGACGGGATTACCCGATGCATCGGTTACAAAAACAGTGTAGTCCAGTTCGTAAGTCGCCTCCGTCGGCGTACCGAGCTTGTTACCGGTACCGGCACTGATGAACAAGGACTTCTTCGACACGGTCAAGGTCGTCGTCGCGCTGGTTGAAGTCCCTTGAATGCTTGCTTGCACCACCACGCCGTCCTTGGGCGTCGTGGCCGTGCCGGCAACGAATGTAACGGATGCGGTGCCATTGCTTCCCGTCGTTACAGTGGCGGGCGTCGACAGACTACCGGCGCTTGGATCGCTCAACAGCGTGAACGAGACAACCGCATTTTTAACAAGATTGTTTTTGGCAGTCCCGTCGCGAACGATTGCGGTCAATGTGCTCTGCTCACTCGTGCCGGTACCCGTATTGCCACCGATAATGGCCGGTTCTGCTTGCAGGCTGATTGTTGCACTCGATGTCAGTGCGGCAATGTATTCGATATTGGTTTGGGCTGACGGGCCTCCGACAACAGCCGCGCTGACTGTTGCCACCCCTGCATTGTCGGACTTGAGATAAGTAGGCTGAGAATCTCCGCCAACCAATGCAACACTACTCGAAGACAGCGCTGTCAGACACGTCGAGTCGGAATAGAGGCTGCCACGGGAAGTGCTCAGATTTACAGTGCCGTTTTGAGGAACACCACTGACTTCGTAGTGAGCCAGAATACGCGTGCAAGACGTAGTTGTAGCAGCCGACGTCACAGGTGTCCCCGCGGCGTCCACAGTTGATACCGTGAGCTTGGCAGCGTTGATTGTTACAGAAGACGTGGTCTGTACGCCCTGCGAAGAAATCGTCAGAACATCTGCGCCAGATTGAGCTCCGGTCACAGTCACGACAACCTGCCCCTGTGAATTTGTAAGAGGAGCATTTGCCGAGCCGCCATTCGAACTCTTGACCGAGATCGGATTGCCCTTTTGCGACGATATGCTCACTGGCACATTGGCTACCGGCGCTCCCGCGGAGTCTTTCACCGAAATAGTAAAGTCGGTGGAGCTTCCAGCAGAAATGGCGGCAGCTCCGGCCACAGTCACAGTAGTACCAACGACGTCCACCGAGCCGCTAGCGGTTGTACCGCCGGCAGACACACTGACTGTAATCCTGCGATTTGTCCGATCACCTGAAGTGCTCAGTAGTGCCGTGGCTCGACCATTGGCGTCCGAAACGGTGCCCTGAACAGCGAGCGCGCCGGAATCTGCCGTGAAACTCACCGGGACATTCGGCATTGCCGTGTTACTGCTGCTTTTTACGAGAGCAGTAACGGTAATTTCGCTTCCCGCCGTACCGGCAGATTTGAGTTCTGTGGCACTAAACGTGAGCGAAATGGCTCCGACGCTCGAGCTTGAATTCGCGCTGCCGGACACAGCTCCTGGCGACCCGCCGCCGCCGCCGCATGCTGCTAAAAAAGCCATCGCAAAACCTGCAATGGCGCCAAATTTCCATTTATTTTGACTCATGTTTTTCCCTGGATTTTTAGTAAGCAGTATCTACCGCTAGCGTTCAATCTTGCGCTCGGCCACTATTTTTGGAGTTATAAAGATCAGCAGCTCCGTCTTGTCGTCGGTACGACCAGTACTCTTGAACAGGTTGCCGACAACCGGAATATCGCCGAGCACCGGTACCTTGGTGTCGGATGTTCTTTGCGTTTGCTGGAAAATGCCGCCGAGGACCACGGTCCCGCCGTTTTCCACCAGCACCTGCGTCTTGACATGCTTGGTGTCGATGGCAAAACCGGAACGCGTTTCCACGCCCACACTGTCCTTGTTCACGTCAACATCAAGGATGACGTTGCCGTCCGGGGTGATTTGCGGCGTAACCTCCAGCTTCAGGTTCGCCTTGCGGAAGGCGATGGACGTGGCACCACTACTTGTCGCGACCTGGTATGGAAGCTCGGTACCCTGCTCGATCAACGCCTTGAGCTGGTCCGCAGTGACCACGCGCGGATTCGAGATGATTTTTCCTTTGCCGTCCGCTTCCAGCGCTGACAGTTCAAGGTTCAAAAAGCGGTTTGCCGATGCAGAGAACAGACTGATGGCGAGACTCCCCGGCGACGCGCCATTGATGCCGCCGGCAGGCAAGTTGACGAACTGCGTGTTCGGAATATAACTGCCATCAGTCAGCTTCGCCTGCCCGGTAGTTTCGCCGACGCCCAGATAGTTGCCGCCGATGGCGACTCGCGTATTGCCGGAGACCTGGTACCCGGCATCGCCGCCCCGCAGGAAACGATCGTCGCTGTATCCAAGCTTGGCTCCAAGATTGCGGCTGAACTTGTCGTCCGCTTCCACGATGCGCGCTTCGATCAGCACCTGCTTCGACGCGACGTCGGTTTTCTGGATCAGTTTGCGCACTTCGTCCAGCTTGGAAGGAATGTCGGTAACGAACAGCTGGTTGGTGCGTGGATCGATCACCGCGCTGCCGCGCTTCGACAGTATTCCCTTCTTGCCGTCCCCACCGCCGCCTTCCAGATTGAAGACCTGCTTGAAGGCTTCGGCCTTCTGGTAATTCAGCTGGAAGGTCTCCGTCTTCAACGGCTCAAGCTCAGCAATCTGCGCTCTCTGTTCGAGCTCAAGCTTTTCCTTGGTGAGCAGCTCATCCTTTGGCGCAATCCAGATTACGGAGCCGTTCTTGCGCATGTCGAGGCCTTTTGCCTGCAGCACGATATCCAATGCCTGGTCCCAGGGAACATCCTTCAGCCGCAAGGTGAGATTTCCGCTGACGGAATCGCTGGTGATGATATTCAGGCCGGTAAAATCCGCAATCACCTGCAGCACTGCCCGCACTTCGACGTTCTGGAAATTCAGCGAGAGGCGTTCGCCGCGATAACCCTGGGTTCCCTGAACCAGCTTGTTCGGGTCTTCCTTGATGGGCCGGACTTCCACCACCAGTTGGGAATCGCTCTGGTAGGCACTGTGCTCCCACAATCCCTTCGGTTCGATCTCCATATGAACATTGTCGCCCTGGGTAGTGGTGGTGATCGTCTGCACTGGCGTGCCGAAATCTCCGACATCAAGACGCCGCCGCAACACTGGCGGCAGCGAGGTCTTCAGGAAGTCGACAACGACTTTCTGCCCTTGCTGGCGCACATCGACTGCGACCTGGTTGCTGGGAAGGTCGACCACGATGCGGCCTTCGCCGTTGATTCCTCGGCGAAAATCGATGTCGCGCAGCACCTGCCGGGCGGATTCAACCGGCTTCGATGCAACGGGAATGCCGGCGGCATTCACGGGCGTGGCAACGCCGCCCGAACCGTCAATGGTCACGACAACCGTCTTGCCGTCGACTGCCGTTGCATAGTTCAGGGGACGCAACAGGTTGAACACCACGCGCGATCGGTCACCCGCCTGCACCACATTCACGTTGCGCACATCCCCCAGGCCGATATCCTGAGTGGTTTTTCCCAAGCTGTTGACCGTCCCGGAAAAATCGAGCGCGATACGAGCCGGACTGGTAATCGAAAAGCCGATTGGCGGTTTCGATACGGCGTTCTTCAATGCCACCTTCACGATTACATTTGCCCCTTGCTGACTGGCAGTAATCGACTCGATGGCGTTTTCCTGGGCAAATGCGGTGGCGCCCGACGCCAGCAGCATCAGCAGAGCGCATCGGTGCAGCAGCCGCATGGCTCGCCACACGCTTTGGGTTTGCATGTTTACGACCTTCATTTGTTCTTCTCCTGCAGCTCTAGCTTCGTTTCGCGCTCGACCCACTCGCCTGTCGCATCCCGCACGATCTCCCTCAATTCGACTTCGCTGTCGGTGACCTTGGTAATCACCCCGAAATTCTGTCCGATGTGGTTGCCGGCCTTCACCTGAAATACGGCTTTGTCCACCTGAAGGATCGCGTAACTCAGTCCCGGTTTTTGCAAGGAGCCAACCATCTTGATGCTATCGAGGGGGTAGTTCTCCAGCGGTTCCTTGCGACGCTCAAGATCTGGCTTCAGTTTGCTTGCGGGAGCGTCCGCTTGCGCTTTGGCCAGCGCGATCGACAGCTTGGCGGGACTGAAGGGATCGGTTTCATTCTTCGCCGTATAAGTGAACGGGGTGAATTTCTTCGGCTCGGGCAGCTTCTTCACATTCACCGGCGTCTGGCGCCGCACGTCGTTCATCCACTGGCGAACTTCATCGATCCCGGCATCGCCGCAACCGTACAAGGCCGGAATTGTCAGGACGAGCAGCACTAGCGTGCGAAGCGTAGGGGCATGTCTCATTTCTTCGCCCCTCCCTTCTTCGCCTTGTCCTTGTCGGCGGTGGCTTTGCGTTGTGCTGCGACTTCATCCTTGTCCAGATAGCGAAAGGTCTTGGCAATCGCTTCCATCACAAGCGTGCCATCCTTCGCCGTCGTTACATTCATGTTGTTCAGGGTAACGATCCGGGGCAGGTTGGCAATATCGCTGGTGAATGACCCGAGGTCGTGATAACCGCCGGTCACCTTGATATCGATCGGCAGTTCCGCATAGTAGTCTTTAACCACGACCTGCCCCGGCTTGAACAGCTCGAATTGCAGCCCGCGCCCCAAACCTGCCTGATTGATATCGGACAGCAATGCGTCCATCTCCGCCTTGCTCGGCAATTGCTTTTCCAGCGTCGAAACGTATTCTCCGACCTGTTCCTTCTGCTTGCGCAAGGCATTGAGGTTGATTGCCTGCTGCACCTTGGTCTTGAACTCGTCGCGAAGCTTGACTTCCGCCGCTGCGCCGGCAGCCAGTTCGTCAAGTTCGCCGCTGAGATACAGGAACCATCCAGCTGCTATAACAGCAATCAGCGTGGCGAGCGCGCATGCCAGCCGAGGGATGAGTGGCCATTGGCCAGGATGCCGCCCATTCAAGCCACGAAACTGGCTTGCTACGACTTCACCGATTTGCTTCAAATCTGCCATGGTGCGTTTCTCATCGCTACGGGCGCTTCTGCGCCGCTCCGGCGTTGGCGCTTGCGCTTGAGGAAGCGCCGGCCGGAGGCGCATCCTTGTCGCGAGGCCGCTTGATGCCGACGTTGATGGTAAATTCGAAAACCCGCTTCTGCTCCTTGCCCTGCCCGGCCAATGCGGAGCGGATCTCGATCAGGTCGGGACGCTCCAGCCAGGGGGAGTTCGTACTCATGTTCCGCAGCATCTCGGATACGCGCTCGTTCGACTGCGCATAGCCGTTAACGACCACACGCTGATTGTCCTGCTTGAAGGCGCGAAGGTAGACGCCTTCGGGAACCTGCTTGACGAGCTCGTCCATCAGATAGACCGGCTGGTTGCGATCGCTCTGCAAGTCTTCCACCGCCTGCTGCCGCGCCTTCAGCGCATCGATTTCCTGGCGCAGTGTCGCGATTTCCTTGATTTGCCCGTCGAGCTTGGTGTTCTCGGCCTTGATGAAATTATTGCGTTCCGTCTGGTCGGATATCCTGCCTGCGATGATGCCGGCCACTGCAACAACAATACCGAGTCCCAGGATAGCGGCGAGCGCGAGCAGGCGGTAGAACGCCAGCATGCGACGCTTGCGTTTTTCCTCGCGGTGCGGAAGAAGGTTAATCCTGATCATCAGTCGAATCTCCGCATGGCGAGGCCGCAAGCTACAAGGTAGGCAGGTGCTTCAAGACGCAACTGCTTCTCGCGTATATCGGATGAGAGCTGCATCCCCTTGAACGGACTGACAACGGCGGACGATACCTTCGTGCGATCCGCCACCATTTCGACCAATCCGGGAATGACTGCGCAACCGCCCGCCAGGAAGATATGGTCGATGTTGGTATAGGGAGTGGAGGTGAAGAAGAATTGGATGGCGCGCGTTACTTCGAGCGCGGCATTTTCCAGGAAGGGCTCAAGCAATTCCTGTTCGTAGCCGTCCGGCAGGTCGCCTGTTTTTTTCTTTGCATCGGCGTCTTCGAAAGTCAGTCCATATGCCCGGACAATATCCTGCGTGAGCTGATTGCCGCCGAACGGCTGTTCGCGCTCGTATATCGTCTGGCCATCCTGCAACATCGATACGTGCGTCGCCTGGGCGCCGATCTGGAACAGCGCAACTATCTGCCCCTGGCCGCCCTTCGGCATCTGGGCAATGACGCGGTCAAGCGCGCTGCGTGCCGCATAGGATTCGATATCCATTACCATCGGCTTCAAACCCGCCGCTTCCGCGACCGCGACCCTGTCCTCGACCTTTTCCTTGCGGGTGGCGGCGATCAACACCTCGACGTCTTCCGGAGCATTCGGCACCGGGCCGATCACATCAAAATCCAGGCTGACTTCGTCGAGTGCAAACGGGATGTACTGGTTGGCTTCGCTTTCAACCTGCACTTCGAGCTGGTCCTCGGTCATGCCGCCCGGCAAAATGATTTTCTTCGTAATGACCGAGGCCGGCGGCATGCCGAGCGCGATCTGCTTGGAACGCGTGCCGCTTTTTTTCCACACGCGCCGCACCGCCTCGGCAACCTGCTCCAGGTTTTCGATATTGCCGTCCACGACTGCGCCGCGCGGCAATGGTTCGCTGGCAAAGCGCTCAAGACGAAACTCACCCTTGCCAGAATCCGACAATTCGACAAGCTTGACGCTCGAGGTGCTGATGTCCAGGCCGATCAGTGGCTGATTCTTCTTGCCCAGCAGCATTGCAAGATCTAAGGCCAAGGAAGTTTCTCCTCAAAATGTGGTTTATTGCGCGAACGCACCACTTATTTCTATGTCGAAGCATCGGATTAAGCAATCCGAGTCAAAAAATCCGTTTAAAAACCAGTAGTTAGGTTACAAATATCCAACGTTACATTAAATCCTAGCAACAAGGGTGGAAGAGTGTAAAGCAATTTCCCTGTGTTAATTTGTAACCGCGTTGCGAAAAGCGGACGTCGCTTGGCAATATCAATTGCTTTTTTAATAATAACAGCCGGTATTGCCCATCGGTATAATTCACTGCCCTGATTCTGTACTGTAATCTTCGGAATGACTCTTCAAAACCCCGCCGGCCCATCCCCGGAAAATCAGCCCAAACGCCCAATGTCGCCCTGGCTCCGTCTTGCTCTGGGCTTTACCGGCGGCATTATCGGACTGGCGATTGCCGGCGCACTGGTGATTGCCTTCATGCTGGCGATGGCCTACCCCAACCTGCCGGCGCTCGATTCGCTGACCGATTACCGGCCCAAGATCCCTCTGCGCATTTATTCCGCCGATAACGTGCTGATCGGCGAATTCGGCGAAGAGCGGCGTAATCTCGTGCGTATCAAGGACGTGCCCGACATCATGAAGAAGGCCGTGCTGGCTATCGAAGACGACCGCTTTTACGAACACGGCGGCGTCGACTATATCGGCATCGTCCGCGCCGCTTTGCACAACGCCACCGGCGGCGCCAAGCAGGGTGCTTCCACCATTACCCAGCAGGTCGCCCGCAACTTCTTCCTCTCAAGCGAGCAGACCTTGAAGCGCAAGCTGTACGAAGCCCTGCTGGCGTGGAAAATCGAGCAGAACCTCACGAAGGACCAGATCCTCGAGGTTTACATGAACCAGATCTATCTCGGTCAGCGCGCCTACGGCTTTTCCTCAGCTGCGCAAATCTATTTCGGCAAGAAGCTGCAGGACATTACCGCCGCCGTGGCTGCGAT
>DASVLM010000668.1:0-2475 GCA_036384875.1 Noviherbaspirillum sp. | reverse complement strand
GCGAGATCTGGTTGACAGCCGCATTGACGTTGGCTTCGAACGCTTCGACCGCCTGCTTGGTGCTCTTGGTGATCTGCTCGTAGCTGGTGTTGGCATTTCCCAGCGTGGCCTTGATGATAGCGGTCACGTTTTCATAGCCGGCCGGTGCCTTGGCGGTGGCTTCTTCCACCAGTTCGTTCACCTTGCGTGCGGCTTCGGCGAATTGCTGTTCCGCAGCCTTGGAATACTCGGCTTGCGCAGCGCTGGCGATGGTTGCCAGGTGGCTGCCGTAAGCGATGGCCTTTTCCAGGTTCGGCTTGGCCTGGGCATTGACCAGCGTGAAGAATTCATTGGGGTCCTTGGCTGCGAACAGCTGGCGCGCAGCGGCGGAGGATTCTTCCATCGAAGCTTTCACGGCAGCGAGGTTGAGATTGACCAACTTCTCGATGCTCTCGAGGGTCTTGCTGGTCAACGCGGAATACAGGGCGAAATTGGATTCCAGGTTGGCTTTCGTGGCAACGGAAATCTGGTCTTGAATCGGGAACATATTCTTCTCCAATGGTCGTGAGAGTGGGGTCTGCGCGAGCCGGTGGAATGGCGCGATGTATTGCAGATATGTTGCGGGGCAACACGGGCTATTTTAGAGAAGCATATTCCGAAGTTCAAGACATTTTTGTTGCGTTGCAGAAACGTAAATAGGTAATGACAACTCCTTGTTTTTCCGGCTTTCTCGTGGGTTTACAGGTAACGGCTCCGACCTGAAAATACCGCTCGCCACGCCATTGAAAACTTCGCTAATATGAACTGATGTCCGCCGGAAATCCGCATGGCAGACAACAGCCAAGATCTGACCCGGTCCTGTTTAAATTCCTGCCGAAATTGCATTAGCGTTGGAAAATAAAAATTGTTGTAAGTAATTTGCAGGCAAGGCGACTGATGCTCAGCCGCCGAAACGGCTGGATTCTTTCCAATCACTTCAAAGGAGATTCACATGAACAAACGCCACGCCCTCATCGCTACCGCTCTCGCCACCGCCTGCGTCGCCGGACTCAACGTTGCGCACGCCGCCGACGGCGCCGACAAGGAGAAGTGCTTCGGTGTTGCCAAGGCCGGCCAGAACGATTGCGCTTCGGCAGCAGGCACGCATTCCTGCGCAGGCCAGGCCAAGAAGGACAACGACCCGAACGACTGGAAGTTCGTCGCCAAGGGCACCTGTGCCAAGATGGGCGGCAAGATGACTGCCGCAGGCAAGTAACCTCCGCCGTCTGCATCGCCACGGAGCCCGCCATGCCTGACACGCCAGCACAGCAGCCGGACTTTCCCGGGCTCGGTATCGGCGTGGGACTGCGGGCTCCGCATTACCGCGATTTCCTCGAGCGCCGGCCCAAGGTCGGCTGGCTCGAAGTCCATACCGAAAACTATCTCGATACCGGCGGCTGGGACTCCCATGTGCTGCAACTGCTGCGACGAGATTACCCAATCAGCCTGCACGGCGTCGGCCTCGGCATCGGCTCGGCGCGCGGCTTCTCCGAACACCATCTCGAACGCATAAGCGAAGTTGTACGGCGCATCGAACCTGCGCTGGTATCGGAACACCTTTGCTGGGGCGCAGTCGATGACCGTCACCTCAACGACCTGCTGCCGATGCCGCTCACACGCGAGGCGCTCGACCTTGTCTGCAAACGCGTCGATCATGTGCAGGAAAAGCTCGGCCGCCGCATCCTGCTGGAAAACGTCTCGACCTACCTGCGCTATCGCGACGACGCGATGAGCGAGGCCGAATTCCTCGCCGCCCTCGCTGCACGTACCGGCTGCGGCATCCTGCTCGACGTGAACAACCTGTACGTCAACCTGCGCAATCATGGCGAGGACCCGCTCGCTGCGCTGGAAGCGATCATGCCGGGCACCGTCGGCGAAATCCATCTGGCCGGCCACCTGGTGACGCCCGACGCGGTGATCGATCATCACGGCGATCGTGTCGCACCGGAAGTGTGGGAACTGTACGAACGCGCGCTGCAACGCTTCGGCAATGTATCGACCTTGATTGAATGGGATACCGACCTGCCCGCACTCGACGTGCTGCTCGAAGAAGCAAAGCGCGCGCAAAATCTTGTCGACAAAGTACAGCAGCATGCCGCTACCGAACGCCTCGCCGTCGTGCAGCAGTCCTTCTCGAATGCGCTGTTCGATGCGAAAACCGAAGTGCTGGCACTGCCGCTGTTCAAGGGCAATGCCGGGCTCGCGGAGCAACGCCTTGCGCTCTATCGCGGCAACCTGACGGCCGGTTGGGACAAGACCCTGGCGGCAGCCTACCCGGTACTGCGGCAACTCGTCGGCGATGAATTTTTCACGGCGCTGGCGCGCGCCTATGGCAAGCAGTATCCGTCGGAAACGGGCGACCTGAACCAGTTTGGTGCGTACTTCGCGGAATTCCTCGCCGGCTTTCCGCACGTCGCCGACTATCCGTATTTTCCGGACATGGCGCGGCTCGAATGG
>DASVLM010000667.1:0-7852 GCA_036384875.1 Noviherbaspirillum sp. | reverse complement strand
GGGTCTCATCACATGAAAAAAATCACGAAAGGACGCCATAGCCTGGCGCAAGTCGTCGGCGCGAATATCAAGGCCGGCCGCAAGATCAAAGGCTTTACGCAGAGTTACGTCGCGCAGGAGCTTGGTGTCGAAACCGAAACGGTCTCGCGCTATGAACGGGGATTGCTGGCGCCGTCATTTCCGCAGCTCGAGAAGCTGTGTGCGTTGCTCGACCTGCCGGCATGGATGCTGTTTTCCGAGGGTGACAGCAAGCCCGATGTCCAAGCCATGACCGTCGCCGAGCTGTTGAAAGGCTTGTCGTCGCGCGATGCCGAATTCGTCCTGGCCTACGTTCGCCTCTACGTCGAGCATTGCAGCAAGCCGTAAGAGAAGCTTCCCAACCAGAGCCTCATTCGTCGCCGAAAGGCAGCCCCAGTTGGCGATCTTCCCATAACTGGGGCGTCGGCGGTGTGGCAGAAACGGCTTGGTGCGTTGAGGCGGTATGAGTGTCTTTTATCCTTAGAACAGTGTCCGAAACTCTGGCTCGCATAGAGACGGGCTGCTGTTCGAGTTCCACAAAGGGAGGATGTTGGTCGCCGACGAGCCGTGTCGTACGCCCAGTCCGTCCGCGTAGAAGCGCATCCAATCCTTCTACCGACGGGAATGTAACCCGACCGCTGACCGTCTCTTGCCAGACCCCATCCTGCCATCGCGAGTAGTATGAGAATACGTGCGCAGCGTTCCCCCACGATAGATTCGCCAGCTCCATCGGTTGGCCGTGCCGTTGTGCCGCCTCGACGTGGTGATACCACGCGGCATACATACCGAGAAAGACCGCCCGCCAAGTCAATCGTGGCGTATCCCGTCGAACTTCATAATTGTCCAGGAAACGTGTGCGATACAGTTTTGCTTGCCGGGGAGGCAGCAATTGGCTAGGCCCAAACCCGCACTCGAGCTGCCATCGCAAAAGGATCAACGCGAACAACCTCGGTTGAAAGCCTTGGACGTCGATGCATTTTCCGTGCTCTGTGTCGATTACCGCGAATGCAGCATGCCGCTCGTAATCCGCTTGAGAGATGATGTCAAATTGCGTGAGCCACCTTTCGAGAAAGCGTAAGGTGGCTCGGTACACGGTCTCGACACGCGCCGAATCATAGCACCAGTTTTCAGGATAGAAGGGATCTAAGACGAGGGTTTCCTGCGCGGTGAGGCAGTAGTTGAGGATGGTAAAGTGGCGATATCGACAGTTTGAAAACTCCGGTGGTACCTGCGTCATCGCGCAGCAGAGATCTCGGACAAATGCGTCGCGGTCGCACCAATCGCCTGAGCATGTACGGTAGAACCAAGTACCCAACGAGCTGAATTGAGCTACCTCCTGTCGCACTGATTCGGTCCGGTGCCACCATGTTTCCAGCAGACGAAACGCCTTAACCAGTTGCGCCTCCGTCTGCCGAAATGGCAGGTGCAATGCTGATAGATTGGGTGCGACACCACTGATAGGTGAACCACAGGCGGGACAACGATACGGCTTCAATAACAGGTCACGCGATGATCGGTATTCGGGTAGCGGTTCGCCGCACGCGTAACATCGTGTCATCAGTTCGACCTGATGCACTGGGCAGCACGCCAGCGGCTTCATCTGGTGAAAGACGCTGTGATACCCGTGCTCAAGGCAGAGAGGGCAATAGCGGAATCGGCGTTCGATCCAGACATCGACATCCCGTGAGAACTGCTCGTAAAGCGCTTCCTCCGCATCGTGCAGCGTATCCCAGCCCATAACGGACTGGACACGCTGCGCGGCACAGAGAATAGAGTGTTTAAGCCAGCGGTTGCCGATATACCGCAGCAGTTGGGGATACCCAAGCGAGTTACACCATGCGAATCGCCACACAATGCTCAGGCTGGACTCGTACGGTAAGGGACGCAAATCGCGCCCGATCCATCGTTCCTCGCGCGCGTTCATGATCACGTCTCCACATTCGGATTGCTTTCCGGCCGCTCCGAATGGATGAGCCGCATCGCTTCATCCAAGCCGGCGTCGAAGACAGCCACTTGCCAAGCGTCGGGCGGTACTCGGAAGTCCGGCCCATCCAGTCTGGAGACGCTTAACAAGAACCGACGGATCGCAAAGAAGGTTTGCCTAGCCGGAAAGCAAAATGTCCCCTTCGCCCCGCTGGGCGCCGCATCCAAGATCGCCAGCATGAAATTATGCGCCTCGTTTTCGATCCGAAATCCATGCTGCCATGCTAGCGGAAGAAAGAAAGCCGTCCAGGAAATTTCGCTTCCCGTAGGGTAGCAGGTATGATCGATGCCACGCATGATTTCGACCAAATCGTCTTCCCGGTCGAACGACGAAAATGGTGTAATGTGCATGCAAAAGCGTGCTATCAAGTGCAAACCGCGATTGCGCTTCAGTCCTTCCCGCACCTCCTCCATCTCCGGATGCTGCCCCATCAGCACCGGGATGAGGCTAACGTGTTTGTCCCGTAACTGGTTGCCTATATCCTTGAGGAATTTGAAGTCCTGGAAGGACATGGCTTGTGCTTCGTCGATGATCAGTACGGCCATGTCGAAGCCGGATATTCGCGCATCGTCGACGATGCAATCGACTACTCGCTGCCGGATGTCGCTGGTTTCGCCTTTGCGTTCAGGATGGTTCACCGTAACCAGGAAATGCTTGAAGAACGCCCGGATCGATGGGATCTGATGGTTGAGTGTCAGATGCATATAGACCGGCAGCCCAGGCAGTTGCATGTGCAGAAGTGCGACGAGCATTTCCAGAGCGGTCGATTTGCCACTGCCACTCGGCGCCGAGAAACAGCAACCAGTCTCGTGCAGCATCACGTGGAGCTTGACGGTTTTGAACAAGTCTCGAATTGGGCGCGTCTGCAGGACTTCCGTTTCGTTAAGCAACGGGTGGTGCATCGCTAGTTCGGCACGCTCCCGATTTCCGAAAATCTCCGTGTACATGGTGAATTTCGCGATTTCGGACGCGGCAAGCTTACCGCCATTCGGCGCTGAGGCATTCTCGGTAGTCATGATCTCGTCCTTCTAGAAACAGATTTCGTCGTCGTGGGTAGTTTGTCCAGGCCAAATGGATCACAATCGACGGCCGATGTGGGCGTCGTTTGAGTACTGGGCGCCGTGACGGGTGTGGTGGGTGCAACCGCATCGGCCACCCTCGCCATCGCGTAGCGCGCCACATGTAAGGCATCCGCGGAAGCCTTCTTGTGCTTGGATTTTTTCCGGGACATCAGCTTGCGCGCCTTTTCGGTACAGAACTGCTGCATGGGATCCGGAGACTCATCCGCGCATCGCTCTGCGAACCCAATGCGGTTGAGCAGCTTGCGATCACGCCACGAACAGTCGCTCGCCGCCCAACGCCGCGACGGGACCATCATGCCGAGCTGTTCCCCGGTTTCCTTGACCGTTGCCGACACGAGGCGGCACTTCCGGCGATTTACATAGATGATGAGCTTCTTGCCAATGAGCCAATGCGCGTGTGCCAATTTCGGATTGGTGTAAGCACATCGATCAGAAATGAAGTAAGGTCGCCGGCCTTTAGTGAGATTGCCCCGGACGGTCACTTCTTCGATGTGTGCCAGGAGACGCGGATTGTCTTGCAAAGCGCGCGGCAGCGGTTGGTGAAATAAGCCGCTGGCAGGATGCTGTTGCGCGATGCGAATGCACTCAATCGGGGATGACCATTGCAGACGCTCCGTGCGCATCAGGTTATGCTCGCGAATTACCGCGTAGATAATCGCTATCAGGTCCGACAGCATGATGCGGAACTTGATCGCCTTCCCCTGTGGATCTTCCACACGCGTATCCCCCGGCCCACTGCCGTACGTCGACGGAAGGCGCTGCAAACCGCGTGCGGAAAGTTTTCCAATGATGTGCTCTACCAGAGCGCGACGCCACCATCCATAGGTAGGACCGAAATTGACGCTGCAACCGACCGTATCGATGATATTGTTGATGACCTCGTGGGCGGCATGGCACCAGGCATTGTCAACTTTCAACGCGCTGAAGCATTGATAAGCGAGGTCGGGGATCAAGTCGATGACAAAGACCTTGCCGTCCTGGACAAGTGCATAGCGCGGATCGCCTTCACGCTTATCGCATGGTTTCAGCGCGCTTTCGATGACTTCGAGAGTTGTGTCGCCACTCGGTGTTAGTTCAAGTGCGACGTATGCTCCAATCACCGGCCCATATCGTTCTTCGACCAACAGGGCAATGTGCCAACGGCTGATCGGGATATGATGCTCGACACCATGGTCATTCCTGATTGTGATGATCGAGGCTGCATCAATTTTCTGATAGTCGAGCTGCACAAAGCTGTAGCCGCGCAAGCATGGCAGGATAGACTGATATCCGTTGCCCACGATTTCGCGCCGTGCTGCGTCGATACCGCTGCGTGCCAGAATGCTGCGCGATGTACGCTTGAGTTCAAGGAATTTGCAATACCGGCAGATTGCGCTATAGCCGCAATTGAAGGTATTGAATGGCCAGTCATTGTCCGTGAAGCCTTTCTTTCTCAACGCCTCTTTGAAGTGACGATGCACGGTGCGTAATGAGATGCGTGGTTCGGGAATGCACTTGCGGCCATTGACCTTCAGGTAATCGTCCTCGACCGATTGGCGAATATCCGGGTGCTTGCGAAAGAGTTGCTCCAAAGCGCCGGCGCAACCTCCCGAACCCTCTCCTTGTTCATGGTGCACGATGGCCTTGCGCGTGTACTGTTTGAAGCGAACGTGTGGCAACAACGCGTAGAAGCCGAGGGGAGCACCATCGCCAGCCGGGATGAGGCAGCGGTGAACGAGGCGACGGACTTCGGATTGCCGTTTATGGGTTGCCTCCCGGATGACGTGGTATGGGTCGCCGTGCGCATACATTTCGACGGCAGTCTTGCGTGCTGTGAATAAGGCCTGATCTTCCGCATCCAATACGGAAATATCCGGGCAATGCCAAGTCGTGGTGTCGGCATAGACCAGCGGAATCAGCGTTCGTTTCATACCTTGGCTCATTTTGTCCTCCTGTAAAGCACGGAATGCGGGCCGAGGAAGGCGGTATGAAGTTCGGTCTGAATCGTATCGTGCTGGAGCGCAGCAGCGACAACGGCCAGCATGATGGCGCGATCGACGTTCTGGGTTTCGAAGAGCGTGCCGAGTCGGACGTTGTCGTGCCGCGACAAGCTCTCTCGAAGGACGTCGGTTTCGTGATGCAGGGCTTGACCACGGCAGCGGTTGATGATGGCGCACAAGTTCAACCAGTTGTCGAACAGGATTTCCTTGTGCTGCAGATCCTGGTCACTAAGAACGCGATATTCCCTATCGATAGCCTTGGCTGCCTGTTGGCGCACCGCGATTCGCGATGCGGATTCCGTCTTGCGAGAAGCTGCAGCGCCGCCACGGCGTTCGAAATCAATAGCGATAACGCGGCCATCGGTATGACATATATATGCGCCAAACCGGATCTCCTGTAGCTGGCCGCCGACGAGCGCCGGCACCGGATCCGGATGCGGGACGTAGCTAACGATAGAGGGATCGCCTTCCATCAAAATGCAATGCATGAAGGCGACATCGCCATGGATTTCGAAACGTTGATTGTTCTTTGGCGAGTGAAAGAACCACAAGTTAGAGATATGCCCCTTGCGGTCCGCGAGTGCGGGAAACACATGGATGTGCTGCCCGCGGGGATTGATCTGCCGGGTGTTGGTGCGCGCAATCATGGTCGACTCCTTGTCGAAGTGATTGCACACGGATTGGCGTCATCCCGCAGTGCGACAGGCAGCAGAAACACCTTGACTATGCCCATTGGGTGGCGCACAATCAGTATGCATAATTAGTAACAGTTAAAAGAGCTCGCTGCTGCAACAGCGGGCTTTTTTTTCGGCTCACGTTAAGTCATATCATGGTGTCCTCCTTCCTTTTGCAATCAGAATCGTCGGCGGCGAGCGGCACGCGAACAGCAAAATTCTCTCCTGCGCAGCATTGCACCTGTGTCTATTGATCGTCCGGAGCAGCGTCATTCATGGCGACAATGGATGACGCTCGCGGATCATGATTGACAGCAAATTTACATTCCCTATTGATTGCTTAGTCTGATTAATTGTGTCAATTGGCATCGCCAGTTGGCTAGGATAGCGTCGACAGGGACACGCCTGACCACTGGCGGTACGTGCTATGGATCTGCGGGGTGGTTTTAGTGGGCGCGCATGCGCTGTTGCGCCAGCCAAGTCGCCAGGTCCTTTACTAAAGCGAAACGTCCTCGTCGGTGCGGCAATTTGAACGTCGGAACGGGTACGGTACGCCGCGAGACTGCTTGCCGAAAGGCCTCCAAGGATGGATAACCGAGCGCGGCGCGCAAGGCTTCCCCGGTAATCATGGGACCGTGCTGTTCCATTAAATCTCTTTCCAACTGTTTGGCAAGCGAAGTAGTACTCATCGGGATTTTCAGTAACGCACGGTCACAGATGCACACAGTGTAGACAGCGCGATACGGGATTGGTAGGCGGAACGTCAATACTTGAAATTACTCTATGGAGCACTACAATTTTCAAGGTAAGTCTTTGAAATATAATGGAATATATTCCGATGCCGTCGCTTTCCGAGCTCATCCAAAAATTTGCCGAAGCAAAAGAGAGGCGATGTCGGCAACGTCAAATCACAAAAGCCGATGAGGCGCGCGTCATCTTCTGGTTCCACGAAGCGTGCATGCGTGCCGGCGTGCGCCGCCCCTATGGGCTCGAGCATTTGGCAAAACCAGAGAGCTTTGGACAGAATGAGGATGGGTTGCCCTACCATGGGACCCAGTTCGCGAAATACCAGCGAGGAATTCATCGGCCACATCGGAGCACGGTCGACAAGGTGGAAGCCGTGGCACCTGGCTCAAAGAAATCGATCGAGCACGTGCTTTGGAAAGCGTTATCCGAGGACGAGAAACTCGGCGAGAATGCAACGAGATGGCTACGCCAGCTAGAGCCATCAATTCAGTCGATTGTCTTTAAGCGTGGCGAGGATGTTCTTGCATTACAAGGCGAGCGCTTCCTAGGCATGCTCGAGCGGCGCGCTAGCCTCGATGCATTGGCCGCCCTAACTATCCTGACGCGACTCCGTCTTGAGCAAGGCCATGCCAAGCAGGCATGGTGCTGCGCGCTGGCAACGTATCGCGTCTTGCTCATGCTGGGCAACACCTTCCATGAGCATGGTGTGGCACCGAGAATTGTAGAACTTTACAAGACGCGCATTTTCGATATCGTGCGATGGGATGACATGCGCCTGGACATCCCCTCATCCGACTTTGCCGAGAAAGTGACCGCCCTCTACGATATTGGCAAACTGCGGGCTGGTGCGAGGCGTGAACCCGTCTCGTGGCATGAGCATGTCCGTGCAATGCGCGAGATCCTGCTCGGCAAAGTTCGATTCGACTGGTATTTCTGGCTACGCGCGCTGGAAGTGCCGGATACGGAAAGTGGACCACCGTCAGCGGACACGCTGCGTAGAAGTCGATTCTTGCAACTAGCGCAGGATTGGGGGCGGCACCATATCGGGACTCGCAATTGCGACCCTGGCATGCCGGATAAGCTTTTCCAGGAGGCGGTCAGCTACTTGCCCAGTGAAATATTAAAGATATGAGCGACCTGCAAAGTTTCTGCGCAAACACTGCACGAGAAATAGTCGAAGAATATAAGAGGATTTCTGAGAGTGCAAAGGAAGATCCAGAGACCGCCGGAGACAGGCGCTGAAAACCGGAGGCAGCTCTTCTTGTTGAATTGGCGTCCCATTCACAACGCCGCTTGTATTAGTTGTTTATTCCAGCATGCGATTACGTGATGACGCTGCAACGTTTTTTCCCCGCACACTATTGCGTG
>DASVLM010000666.1:0-9403 GCA_036384875.1 Noviherbaspirillum sp. | reverse complement strand
TGACGTTGTTTACCTCAATCCGGAGCGGGAACAAACAACAGGCCACAGCAAAGCAGCGTAACGGTTGAGGCGACAACTACCTTGACACACACCGTCATCGAGCTAGGAAAACGGAATCGAGGAATCGCGCACGCCGAGCGTGATGGTGCCGGAATCCTTGATCTTCTTGAGCGTACCGCTCTCTTGGGCCTGGGCCGCGCTGGCGACAAAACCTGCGCTAATAAGAATGGCGAGCAGTTTCGATACTTTCATGTTGTCTCCCGAAAAAATGGCAAATCTAGTGTACCAAAAGCAAGTTGTTAAAAAAGCGGATTTTCTCTCTCATTGTCGTGTGTGCCGCACCTCTCTCCTCAGTGTGAATCAATATGAATCAATAGCGTTGCGAAGCATGTTCAATCAATACGTGTTTCTACTTATCGCCCACCTTGTCTGTCGGATAACGCAAGCTGTCTCGCAGCAGGTAGCTCATTGGCATGTTCAGGTTGATGCCTTTTGGCGGGATCGGACTGTTAAACCATTTGTCGTAGAGCTTGTAGATATCGCCGTCGTTGATCAGTCTCGCCATCTCGCGATCGACCAATGCCTTGAAGGCGGGATCGTCTTTGCGCAGCATGATGGCGTAAGGTTCGGTCGATAGCGGATCGCCGACGATCACGAAATCGGCAGGTCGCACCGCATTGGCGCGCAGGCCATACAACAACACGTCATCCATCGTGAAAGCCTCTGCGCGACCCTGTTCCACCATGCCGAAGGATTCGGCGTGGTCTCGTCCCTCAACCAGCATCAGGCCCAGCACGCGCACCTTGTCGCGATCGTTCAACAGCTTGACGGTGGTCGTGCCTTTTGTTGTCGCCACGCGCCTGCCGCGCAGGTCCGACCAGTTCTTGATGCCGGAATCACTACGCACCACCATCCGTGCGGCGGCGATGAAATGCGATATGGTGAATGCCACTTGCTGGCGCCGCTCGGCATTGTTGGTGGTTGATCCGCACTCAAGATCCGCCTTGCCCTCAGCAATGACCGCAATGCGATTCGCTGGCGTCACCGGCAGGTAGGCGATGTCAAGCTGGGAAAGCTTGAGTTCGCGCTTGATCGCATCGGCAATGCGCAGGCAAAGATCGACCGCATAGCCGACCGGCTTTTTGTTCGCATCGAGATAGGAAAACGGCACCGAAGCTTCCCGGTACGCGATGGTGATGCTATGCGTCTCGCGAATGTGTCCCAGCATGTCTACCGCCGAAGCGGGCAAGGTGACCGCCACGAACGCTGCCGCGCATGCGAATTTCGCAAGTTGAATGGGATGCATAAGTGTCTCCGTCTCATGCAGGATGGCTGTCAATGCCGTGCGCAGCCTAACTGATGGCGCGCTGCTTTTTATTTTGTTTTCTTATGTCGCCGCCACTTTTATAAGGCCTGCGATTTACGCGGCCGGTGCGTTGCCGGCCGCTTGTCATTGCTGTTTGTGCAGATGCTTACGGATACAGGCCGCGCAGTTCGCGCGCCTGCAAGACGCGGGTACACGCCACGATGAAGGCCGCCGTTCGCAGCGACACCTTCTTTTCTTCCGCCAGCTGCCACACTGCGGTGAATGCCTCGCGCATGATGCGGGTCAGGCGCTGGTTGATCTCGTCCTCGGTCCAGAAGAAGCTGGAGAAATCCTGTACCCACTCGAAGTAGCTGACCGTCACGCCACCGGCATTGGCAATGACGTCCGGCACGATCAGCACGCCTTTGTCGTGCAGGATGTCGTCGGCCTTCGGCGTGGTCGGGCCGTTCGCGCCTTCGAGAATGATGCTCGCACGAATCTTGTGGGCATTCGCTTCGGTGATCTGCTGCTCGAGCGCTGCGGGGATCAGGATGTCGCAATCAGTTTCCCAGAACAGGCTGCGGTCCTGGATGGTTTCCGCGCCGCCGAAACCTGCCACGCTGCCATTCTGCGCAACATAGGCTTGCAGTGCATTGACATCGATGCCGGAGTCGCGCACGACGGTCGCCGCATGGTCCTGCACTGCAACGACCTTGGCGCCGGCTTCCGCGAACAGGCGCGCAGCGATGCCGCCGACATTGCCGAAGCCCTGCACCGCCACTTTGGCGCCCTTGATATCGAGGCCACGCCTGGCAGCCGCTTCGCAGCCGACGACGAACACGCCGCGGCCGGTTGCCTCATGACGACCGAGACTGCCGCCCAGCGAGATCGGCTTGCCGGTGACGACACCCGTCGCCGTGCTGCCCTGGTTCATGGAGTAGGTATCCATCATCCATGCCATCACCTTTTCATTGGTGTTGACGTCGGGCGCAGGGATGTCCTTGTTCGGCCCGATGATGATGTTGATCTCGCTGGTGTAGCGACGCGTCACGCGCTGCAGTTCGCCGGCGGAAAGGGTCTTCGGGTCGACACGGATGCCACCCTTGGCGCCACCGTAAGGCACATTGACTGCAGCATTCTTGACGGTCATCCAGGCCGACAGCGCCATCACCTCGGACAAGGTCACATCCTGGTGAAAACGCACACCGCCCTTGCCCGGGCCGCGCGACGTGTTGTGCTGCACACGATAGCCTTCGTAGTGGGCGATAGTGCCGTCGTCGCGTTCGATGGGCACGTCGACGATGAGAATGCGCTTGGGACGCTTCAGGGTTTCCACCCAGCGTGCGAGCGAACCGAGATAGGGCGTGACACGGTCGATCTGTTCGAGGTAGACACCCCAGGGACCGATTTCGCGCTGAGTGAGGTAGGACGGGATTTCGTGCGATGAAGACATGCTTTGGATGCTCCTGCGGTTAAGTGCGCCGCATGGCATGCAGGAAGCGGCGCGGTACGGGAGGCATCGTATGGCAACGCGATGCACCAAATCCAATGCTTTGTGCGCATGCAATTATGCGCAAAACACATAGATTGTCCGGAAATCCGGACGCGCTATTTGCCTTCGGCTTTTTGGGCCGGCTTGGCCTTGCGGCTCCGTGTCTTGCCCGCTGCCTCGTTCTTTTTCACGAGGTAGTCCCACAGCCGGGACACAACCGGCTTGCCGGGGCGTTGCGTGGTGGGCCGTTCTCGATAGAGCCGGATTTCCATCTCGACCTCCCAGCCGGGCTGGCCGCCGTCGGCACGCGCGAGCTGCTTCTGCTTCACCTCGCGCGTGACCGCAGACTCGGGCAGGAAGACGACGCCATGCCCTTCGAGCGCCATCATCTTCAGACCTTCGGCCATGTCGGTTTCGTAGCGCTTTTCGAGGTGCAGCGGACGCTTGGCATCCGACAGGATGAGCTCCACCATGCGGCCGAGATAGGCATTGCTGGTGTAGGAGAGGAAAGGCAGCGGCGCTTTCGCACTGCCCGGCAGAACGAATTCCGGCACGCCGGCGCGGTCGCAGCGCGCGTAGGCGCGCAGTGCTTCGCTGCCCAGCGTCAGCATGTCGTAACGGCTGGCATCGAGCTGCACCGGCTGGCGCGGATGGTGATAGCACAGCAGCAGGTCACAACCGCCCTCGACCATGGTCATCACCGCGTCGTGCACGTTCAGGGCGATGAGCCGCGTGTTGATGGTGCCGAAATCCGCTTCCAACTCGGTCATCCACTTCGGCATGTAAGTGAGCGACAGCGTATGCGGCACGGCGAAGTCGACCGTGGTCTGGGCCGTCGGGCGCTTGCCGCGCAGCAGTGCGCGGGCATTGTTGATCTGGCCGAGCATTTCGAGCGCCTGTTCGTAGAACACCTCGCCCGCGGGCGTGAGCCGCGTCGGGTAGGAAGTGCGATCGATCAGGTCAGCACCCAGCCACGCTTCCAGTGACTGGATACGGCGTGAGAACGCCGGCTGCGTCACATGGCGCAACTCTGCCGAGCGGCTGAAACTGTGGGTCTCAGCCAGCGAGATGAAATCTTCCAGCCATTTGGTTTCCATGCCGTCATGTTAGTGCGATTCGCAGGCGGAAGCAAAGCACGCCCGTGCGCTCGTTCAAGCGACCGCCGATTCCCGGTCGTCCTCGCCGGAGGGTGAAGAGAGCGCCGCTTCATCCTTGCGCGCCTGTTGCCGCGCCCACATCTGCGCGTAAAGACCGTCGGCGGCAAGCAGTTCGAAATGCGTGCCGCGTTCCACGATACGCCCGTGGTCCAGCACCAGGATCTGGGCGGCATCGGCAATCGTGGACAGACGGTGCGCGATCACCAGTGTGGTGCGATTCTTAGCAATCTCCTTCAGTTGCGCCTGGATCGCCTGCTCGGCTCGCGAATCGAGCGCCGAGGTTGCCTCGTCGAAGATCATGATTGCCGGATTCTTCAGCAACGTGCGAGCGATAGCAACACGCTGCTTCTCGCCACCGGAAAGCTTGAGTCCGCGCTCGCCCACCATCGTGGCGTAGCCGTCCGGCAGGCTTTCAATGAAGTCATGGATGTAGGCCGCTCTCGCTGCCGCGACGATTTCTTCCTTCGTCGCATCCGGCTTGCCGTAGGCAATGTTGTACTCGATGGTGTCGTTGAACAGCACGGTATCCTGCGGCACGATGCCGATCGCCTTGCGCAACGATGTTTGAGTCACATTGCGCAAGTCCTGCCCGTCGATGGTAATGGCCCCCGCATTGATGTCGTAGAAGCGGAACAGCAGACGCGACAGCGTGGACTTGCCCGAGCCGCTGTGGCCGACCACCGCCGTGGTGGTGCCGGCCGGGATGGCGAAATCGACATCGAACAGGATCTGCCGCTTGCTCTCGTAGCTGAAATCAACGTGCGAGAACTTCACTTCCGCGCCCTCGATGACGAGCGGCTTCGCGTCCGGTGCATCGGCAATTTCGCGATGCTGGTCGAGTAGCGTGAACAACCGTTCCATGTCCGCCATGCTCTGCTTGATTTCGCGATAGATCACGCCGAGGAAATTGAGCGGAATGTAGAGCTGGATCATGAAAGCGTTCACCAGCACGAGATCGCCCAGCGTCATCTTGCCGTCGATGACGCCTTGCGTGGCGCGCCACAGGATGAGCGTGACGGCGATTGCAATGATGGTCGACTGGCCGGTGTTGAGCATCGACAGCGAAGTCTGCGACTTGACGGCCGCCGCTTCCCATTTCTGCAGGTTATGGTCATAGCGTTTGGCTTCGTAGTCCTCGTTGCCGAAATACTTGACGGTTTCGTAATTGATCAGCGAATCGATCGCCCGCGTGTTCGCCTTGGAATCGAGTTCGTTCATGGAGCGGCGGAAATTGGTGCGCCACTCGGTAACCAGCACCGTGAATGCGATGTACGCCGTCAACGCCACCAGCGTGATGCCGGCAAACCAGATGTCGTAATGCAGCACGAGATAGCCGATCACCAGCCCGATTTCCACCAGCGTGGGCAGGATGCTGTACAGCGTGTACGATACCAGCGAGGAAATGCCGCGCGTTCCCCGCTCGATGTCGCGCGTCATGCCGCCCGTCTGGCGATTCAAATGGAAGCGCAGCGACAGCGAATGCAAATGGCGGAACACCTGCAGCGCGACCGTGCGCACCGCGCTTTGCGTTACCTTGGCGAACACGAATTCGCGCAGTTCGGTAAACAGCGTGGTGCTGGCACGCAATGCGCCATAGGCAATCAGCACACCGACCGGCAGCACCAGCATGGCCTGCGGATGATTCGGGCTGACCGTCAGGCGATCAATCAGCGCTTTCAGTACCAGCGGCACGCCCACATTGGCGACCTTGGCGCCGACAAGGAACAGCAACGCCAGCAGCACGCGTCCCTTGTACGCCCAAAGATAAGGGAACAGCGTCTTGATCGTCGCCCAGTCGTTGCGGGTGCCCTGGTTGGCAGGTGGTTCGGGATAGGATGCTGGGTAGCGGCGCATGAATGGCAGTCGGATGGTTTATGCTTCGTGTCTGACGATTGTAGCCCAGCGGCCATGTTGCGACAGGAGACTGGGCATTGATAAATAGTGGAGGAAAAACATGACAAACGAACATCTCACTTCTCTTCCTGAAGGCAAGGTCCCGCAATTGCGGGTGATGCCCATGCCGGCCGATGCCAATGTGCACGGCGACGTGTTCGGCGGCTGGATCATGGCGCAGGTCGATATTGCCGGTTCGCTGCCGGCGGTGCGCCGCTCCAACGGACGAGTAGCTACCATCGCGGTGAATTCCTTCACCTTCAAGCAACCTGTGTTCGTGGGCGACCTGTTGTCGTTCTATGCAGACATCGTCCGGGTCGGCAATACTTCGATCACGGTCAATGTCGAGGTCTATGCGGAACGCAACCGCCTGCAGGTCGAGACCGTCAAAGTGACCGAGGCAACGCTGACTTATGTTGCCACCGACCACAACCGCAAGCCGCGCCAGATTCCGCCGGAAGAGTGATCGGCGCCGGCGACGCGCAGCCTCGCAGTATCGCCGGCTGTCCATTTCAACATGCTTGCCTCACGCAGACATTTCCTCGCGTCGTGCGCGCACCTTGCATCGCTGGCCGCCTGCGCTGCAATGCTACCTGCAAGGGCCTTACCACGCACCTCGGCGTATCCATTCAGCCTCGGCGTTGCTTCCGGCTCGCCACGGCCGGACGGCGTCGTGCTGTGGACGCGCCTCCTGTCCGATCCGCTCGATGCTCGTTCCGTTCCCGCAGAACCCGTCGGTGTTCGATGGGAAGTTGCCGAGGATGAAGCTTTTCGCAAGATCGCAGCGAAAGGCGCGGCAGCAGCAATACCCGAGCTTGCCCATAGCGTCCATGTCGATGTAACAGGCCTGCGCCCTGGCCGCTGGTACTGGTACCGTTTCGTTACCGGAGATGCAGTCAGCCCGGTGGCACGCACGCGCACTGCGCCACCGCCCGACGCCATGCCGGCTGCGCTGCGCTTTGCGTTCGCTTCCTGCCAGCACTGGGAGTTCGGCGAGTACGCCGCGCATCGCCACATTGCCGCCGCAGCACCGGACCTTGTTGCCTTCCTCGGCGACTACATCTACGAGTGGGGTCCATACGACCTTGCCCACCCGGCCTCGCCCCGCAAGCGGAGCAACGAAAGCTTCACGCTCGCGGACTACCGGGCACGCTACGCGCAATACAAGTCCGATCGCAACCTGCAGGCGGCGCATCATGTCGCGCCCTGGATCTTCACCTGGGACGATCATGAAGTGGCCAACGATTATGGCAACGACCGCGACGAACGGCTGGCCCCGAATTTTCTTGCGCGACGCGCGGCTGCCTACCAGGCGTTTTATGAGCACATGCCGGTGCGCCTGCCTGTGATGCCGGACGTGCCGCTGCACTTCGCCCACATGCGCATTTACGAGCGTTACGACTGGGGCCGGCTGGCGCGCTTCCATGTGCTCGACGACCGGCAATACCGTTCGTATCATGCCTGCCAGCCGTCCGGACGCGGCGGTTCCAGTTCGGTCACGTCGTCCTGCAAGGAACGCATCGACCCCGCGCGCACGTTGCTCGGCGCAGAGCAGGAAGCGTGGCTGACGGATGGCTTTGCCTCCTCGCAGGCGCGCTGGAACATCATCGCGCAGCAAACGCTAATGGCGCAGAATTCCCAGGTGCCGGTCGAACAACCTGGCGACGGCCGCTTCTGGACGGATGGCTGGGACGGCTACCCGGCCGCACGCCAGCGCCTGTTCGACAGCATCGTCGAGCACAGGCCCAACAACGCCGTGGTGATTTCAGGCGACGTGCACTCCTTCTATGCAAGCGACCTCAAGCGCGATTTTGATCGCCCGGTCTCTGCGTCCAATCCTGTAATTGCCACCGAATTCTGCGGCACATCAGTCACCTCCACGTCGAGGCCGCAATCCCGCACCGACGAGTACGTCGCGCAGAATCCGCACATCAAGTTCGGCCGCAGCGACGTGCGCGGCTATGCGATGGTTGAGGTCACGCCAGCCGGCATGGCAGTGCAGTTCCAGGCATTGAACGATGTGCATCGCGCGGACTCGGGCGTGACCACACTTGCGCGCTTCATCGTGGAAGACGGCAAACCTGGAGTGAACAAGGCATAAAAAAAACCGCCTGGCATGCAGGCGGTTGGAATGCTCGATAACGCAAAACGAATTACGCAGCCTTCTTTTCGTCGCGCAGTTCGCGGCGCAGGATCTTGCCCACGTTGGACTTCGGCAGCTCGTTGCGGAACTCGATGTACTTCGGCTTCTTGTATCCGGTGAACTGCTCCTTGCAGTAATCCATCAACTGGTCGACGGTGAGCGACGGATCCTTGCGCACCACGAACAGCTTCACCGCCTCACCGGAATTTGAATCCGGCACACCGATGCAAGCGCATTCCAGCACACCCGGATGCGCGGCCACCACCGCTTCAATCTCGTTGGGATACACGTTGAAGCCCGACACCAGGATCATGTCCTTCTTGCGATCGACGATCTTCACGTAACCGCGCTCGTCCATCACGCCCACATCGCCCGACTTGAAGAAACCATCGGGTGTCATGACCTTGGCGGTTTCGTCGGGGCGATTCCAGTAGCCAACCATCACCTGCGGGCCGCGAATCGCAATCTCGCCCGGCTGCCCGAGGGGAACGGGCTTGCCGTCATCATCAAGGATGGCAATATCCGTCGAAGGAATAGGCAGGCCGATCGTGCCGCTGAATTCGGTGGCCGTTGCCGGATTGATGGTGGCCGACGGCGCAGTCTCGGACAGGCCGTAACCTTCGACGATGGAGCAGCCGGTCACCTTGCGCCAGCGGTCGTTCGCCGCCTGCTGCACCGCCATGCCGCCGCCGTTGCAGATCTTCAGGCCGGAGAAATCGAGCTTCGCGAAATCGGGATGATTCAGCAAGCCGTTGTACAGCGTGTTCACCGCCGGCAGCAGGTTGAACTTGTACTTCGACAATTCCTTGATGAAGCCGGGGATGTCGCGCGGGTTAGGAATCAGGATGTTCATTGCGCCCCAGCGCGTACCCATCATGAAGCAGGCTGTCAGCGCAAAGATGTGATACAGCGGCAGCGCGCAGACGATGGTCAGCGGATCGATCTTCGGCTCCTGCTGCAACGCGGGCTGCGCCCATGCATCGTTCTGCAGCACGTTGGCAATGACGTTCTTGTGCGTCAGCGTCGCGCCCTTGGAAACGCCCGTAGTGCCGCCGGTGTATTGCAGGAAGGCGACGTCGTCATGACCGAGGTCGACGGGCTTCAACGCGCCGCGTCCGCCTTCGGACAGCGCCTGGTTAAAGCGCACCGCGTTCGGCAACATGAAGGCAGGCACCATCTTCTTCACGTTGCGCACCACGAAGTTGACCAGCATGCCTTTCAAACCGCCAAGCAGGTCGCCCATGCTGGCCACCACCACGTGCTTGATCTTCGTTTTAGCAATCACATGCTCCAACGTGGTGGCGAAGTTTTCGAGGATGATGATGGCTTCCGCACCGGAGTCGTTCAGCTGGTGCTCCAGCTCGCGCGGCGTGTAGAGCGGATTGACGTTGACCACGGTATAACCGGCCCGC
>DASVLM010000665.1:0-3567 GCA_036384875.1 Noviherbaspirillum sp. | reverse complement strand
TGTTCGAGAAAGCCCTTGAGCAAGGCCGGCATGTCGCCCAGCCACAGCGGGAAAAAGAGGGCGATGTGTTCGGCCCATTTGATGTCCGATTGCGCCGTCGACAGCGAGGAAGGCAGTTCACCGTGCTCCCATTCTTCCTGGCTGCGCAAGAGTGGAAACGAGAGCGATGCGACATCCGCGCGACGCACCTCGTGGCCGACCGCGCCGGCGCCTTCAGCATAGGCACCTTCCAGCATATGGCAAAGGTGACGCTGCCCAGAATCGGGATGACCTTGGATCAGGAGTATGCGTTTTCCCATGGAGTGCCTCGCGGAGTTGGTACTGCGAGGCTGGCACAACGATGCGGCGGCTTCCTTGATTCATCGCAAGCGGCAGCGCGGCGGAATTTTGTGCCGGCGATCAGGCGGCCAGTTTCGCCGCCACGTCCTTCTTTCCCATCTTCCGCATTTCCGCAATCGCACCCAATTGCGCGTCACGCGGGCGAGTCTTGCCGGACTCCCAGTTGATGACGGATTGCGCAGAGACACCCAGCAACTTTGCCGTTGCCACTACCGAGAGACCCAACCTCTTGCGTTGCGACACCAGCCCTTTGGCACTGAATCGAATGGTGGAGGCTTCGTTGTCGCTGTCTGCCTGCTGTGCGGGAGCGGCCCTGCTTCCGCCCTTGGAGACTTTTCTCAATTGTTGTTCAAGCGACTTCACTTGACGCTTGAGCTGGGCGATCTGCGAACGATGGGACGACAGGGCCTTCTTCGTCGCCTGAAATTCAGTGCGCAATTCCTTGCGCACGATCCGGGCGATTTCGCTCTTCAGGAGGCTGGCGATATTGGGCATGGCTAAATCCTTCTGTTATTTGAAAAGGTAGCTAGACATTGTTGCAACATCTCGCACAATGCATTGCAAGCAGAATTCAATACAACAGAACAATATCACTCAATCCGTCCAAATATGTATAGGCAATTCAATTCGGCGGAGCAAAAAAAACCCCGCGACCTTGCGGAGGCGGGGTAAATCCAATTCAAGGAGAGTTGGAGGAGACAAGTGTCATCTTACGCAGCGATCGCGCAATTGACCAATTCATTTTCCGCATGACTGATATTCGCACCGCGCATTACTTAATCACTCCACAGCTTGCCGGCGGTAGCCCAGTGTTCCTTTTTTACTTCCTGGATGATGATGTCCACCGATTCCGGCCCGCACTCCAGTGTGGCGCAAGTGGCTTCGGTGATGGCCTTGACGAAGGCACGCTTCTGTTCCGTAGTGCGTCCTTCAAACATTTGCACATTGATGGTTGGCATGGCAGGTTCCTTCACGAGAGATAAGAAGTGGAAATTGTATCGAGTTTGCGCAGCAGCGCCGGCCATTCCAGCGCGCCCTCAGGCGAGCCGTCGCCGAGCAATGCGCGATACGTCTTGAGACAGGTGTCGTGGTCGGGCATCACCAGCCGTGCGCCGATAGCCTGGGCCTTGAGCTGGATTTCGCATGCCTTGTCCAGCGTATCCATCAGCACATAAGCCTCGGCGACAGTGCGCCCGCACACCAGCGTGCCGTGATTGCGCAGCATCATGGCAGGACGGTTACCCAGCCGCGCAACGAGACGTTCTTGCTCCGGCGGCGTCAGCGCGAGGCCTTCGTAATCGTGATACGCAAGCTGTTCATAAAAGCGCAATGCATGTTGCGACAATGGAAGCAATCCACGCAGCTGCGCACCGACCGCGATGCCATTCACATTATGCAGATGCATGACGCAATGCGCATCCGCACGTGCCGCGTGCACCGCGGCATGGATGGCGAATCCGGTGACATTGACATTGCACGCTTCGCTGCCGACCACACGGCCTTGCAGGTCGATCTTCACGAGGTTCGACGCGGTGATTTCGTCGAAGCGCAAACCGAAGCGGTTGATCAGGAAACGGCCCGGCTCGCCCGGCACGGCGGCGGAGATATGGGTATAGATGAGGTCGTCCCAGCCGTTGAGCGCACACAAGCGGTAGCAGGCGGCGAGGTCGCGGCGCACCTGCCATTCGGCGGCGCCGATCGGCCCGCCAGGAATGGCGGCGGCTTCGGCCTTCAGGGAGAAATTCGATTCCATGGGATTTCCGGGGAAATGTATGCCCCCCGGCGCAGGAGATTGCGCCGGGTCGAGCGATTTGATGATAGCGGTGCTCGCCGCCCGAAACTTTAGCGCGAGGCTTATACCGACAATGCCTGCTCGCAGATAAGGCCGTTTACTTCAGGCCGGGCAACATGCGCCTGAGCACGCCGTCCTTGCGCACGAAGTGGTGCCAGAGTGCGGCTGCCGCATGGAAGGCTGCCAGTGCGAGCAGGATGTTCGCGGCGAGTTCGTGCAGTTCCACAGCATCGTGCCGCAGCTGTTTGTTCGAAGGGTCGAAGGCCGGGACGGTGAAAAGATTGAACAGCGTATCGCCACGCGTCCAAACGGACCAGACGCCCAGGGCGACGGCGGCGACCATCAATGCGTACAGCAGGTAATGGGCCACGACGGCAATGGTGCCGAGATAGCCGGAGGTGGCATTGGAGAGTTTGACGCCGCCGCCTCCCATGCGCCACGAGAGGCGCACGATCAGCACGATGCCGAGCAGGACGCCGAAGGTGATGTGCAGGCTGCGCGCAGTGACGCGTGGCGTGCCTTTCGGGAAGAAGTCGATGCACTGGCCGAGAGTCCAGAGACCGATGACGAGAATGGCGCTGATCCAGTGAAGCGCAATGGTGCGCGAGTCGTATTGTTCAGGCATGGCAAATTCCTTTTTTATATGAAGTAGGACTTGTGCTGAATCAGAAGGGGCAGTGGGGCATTTGGGCGGGGAACATCTGCAAGATTTCAATGTATCCGGCTCCCAAGGAAAAAATTTAGTTACCGACCAAGCCAGTCAGGCAGAGGCTGTTAACTTATCCATTGCCTTTGGTCCCCGCCCAAATGCCCCACTGCCCCTTCTGATTCAGCACAAGTCCGGCACGAGAGAATTCAATCCAGCGACTTGTGAAACCGCAGCATCGCCGTCACGAGCAATCCGCTTCCCAACACCAGCAGCGCGAGCATCTGCGGCCACAGTATGTCCATGCCGACACCCTTGATGAAGGTGCCGCGGACGATAACAAGATAGTAACGCAACGGGTCCAGCCAGGTGAGGTACTGCAATACTTCAGGCATGCTGGGAATCGGGAAGCTGAAGCCGGAGAGGATGAACATCGGATTCAGCACGAAGAAATTCGAGGCGAAGGCTTGCTGCTGGGTCTTGCATATCGTCGAGATCAACAGGCCGATCGCCAGCGTGCTCAACAGGAACAGGCAAGTGCCGAGCAGCAGCACGAAGGGATTGCCCTTGAACGGCACGCCGAACCACAGCATGCCCACTGCGGCGACAAGCGACACCTGCACCAGTCCGATGAGGAAGAACGGCAGTGTCTTGCCGATGATGAATTCGAACGGCCTGATGGGTGTGACGAGAATCTGTTCCAGCGTGCCGACTTCGCGTTCGCGCACGATGGCGAAGGCCGTGAGGTTGACGATGGTGATCAGCGTGAGCGTGCCGATGACGCCGGGCA
>DASVLM010000664.1:0-3448 GCA_036384875.1 Noviherbaspirillum sp. | reverse complement strand
AGGAAGAATTTCTTCCCGAGAATGGTAAAGCGCACATCACCCGGCAGGCGGCCGATACCGAGCTTTTCCAACCACGGCAGCAGCGAGGAGAAAATCACCAGCGCGAGGAAAATAGTAAGTACCCAGCGAATCATGAATTTTTCTTTAGAGGCGGTGGCTGCGATCGCTGCGCGCGAAGCGTGCCGGCAGTTCGACGCCCTTGCCCACGGTCAGCACCTTGAACAGTTCGCCCATTTCGGCCGGTGACACCAGCTTTTGCACCGCATTGGCCTGCGGCAGGTAGCGCATGGCATCGTCGGGCGGCGTGCGCATCAGCACCTCGCCAATGCCGGCGTCGAGCAGGAAGGACGCCTGGCTGGTGTAGCCGAGCAGGTCGAGCCCGCTGTCAATGGCGGCGCGCGCCATGGCGCTGAAATCGACGTGTGCGGTAATGTCCTGCAGGCCGGGATGGTAGAAAGGATCGGGGTGTGCGCGGTGGCGGTAATGGCACATCAGCGTTCCCTGCGCGCGCTGCGGATGGTAATACTCATGCGCGGGAAAGCCGTAGTCGGGGAAGATGGCCGCGCCATTCGTCAGCATGGCACCCAGCGTGTGCATGAAGCCGCTGGCGACCGGGTGGACCTCGGTGAGATAAGCGTCCGGCAGTTCGTCCGCGTCCGGAATCTGGGCGACGAGCGATGCGTCGCAGGGACGGTCGCTGAAAATGAAGCCTTCGTCTGAGATGCCGACGCCGCGTTCCAGCCAACGGTCGCCGGATTTGACGACGAGATTGACTGGCATCGCGTCGAGCACTTCGTTGCCGATCACGACGCCGGAAAATGTTGCCGGAACGGCATCGAGCCAGCTTGCCTGCGGGAAGCCGCGCAAGGTTTCCTGCTGGCGTCCGCGCAGTTCGCCGGAGAGCTCGACGATGGCATAGCTGTCGATCTCGACGCCCATCGCCTGCAGTTCCGTCAAAATGTCGTGCGCCAGCTTGCCGGTGCCTGCGCCGAATTCGAGAATGCGGGGAGCACTCTGCGCCATCAGATCAGCAGCAACGCGGGCCAGCGTATTGCCGAAAAGCGGCGTGATCTCGGGCGCGGTTGTAAAATCTCCGTCTTTGCCGAGTTTTGCCGCGCCGCCGCTGTAATAACCGAGCCCGGGTGCATACAGCGCCAGTTCCATGTAACGGGTGAACGGGATCCATCCCGCGTTGCGCCGAATGTCGGCGGCGATCAGGTCGCGCAGTGCGCGCGATGCCGCCAATGCGTCGGCGGAAGGTTCTGGCAGGTTGAGTTGCATGTCCGGTATTGTATTGAAATCGGCCTGCATCCTGTGAAGAAACTCGACGCTGCTATCAGCTTGACAAGCCCGTCTGTCTGCGGACATTGCCATGAATTCAGGATCACAAAAAATTGCCCTCGTCACCGGCGCGGCCAAACGTATCGGCCGCACGATCGCGCTCGCGCTCGCGCAGCGCGGCTGGGACATCGCCGTGCACTATCACCGCTCCGCCGACGATGCTGCGGCCACGGTGCGCGAGATCGAGGCACTCGGCCGTCGTGCCATTGCCCTGCCGTGCGAACTGGGCGACGAACAGGCGGTGAAGGCGCTGCTGGCGCAGGCTGCCACTGCACTCGGACCGGTGTCCTGCGTTGTCAACAATGCATCGCTGTTCGAGCGCGACGATGCCTCCGACTTTTCGCTGGCGATGCTCGATACCCACATGCATGCCAATCTTGCCGCGCCCATTCTGCTGGCGCAGGCGCTGCACGCGGCGACGCCGGACGGCGCGCAAGGCGTGGTCGTCAACCTGCTCGACCAGAAACTGTTCAACCTGAATCCCGATTACCTATCTTACACGCTGTCGAAAGCGGCATTGCAGGCGGCCACCACCATGCTGGCGCAGGCGCTGGCGCCGAAGGTGCGCGTGGTTGGCGTCGCGCCCGGCATCACGCTGGTGTCCGGCGACCAGACGCCGGAAGGCTTTGCGAAAGCGCACGGCAAGACGCCGCTGGGCCGCTCCAGTACGCCGGAGGATGTTGCCGCGACGGTATGCTTCGTCGCCGACAATCCGGCCATCACCGGCACCACCATCCTGGTCGACGGCGGCCAGCACCTGATTCCCTCTCACCGCGATGTGATGTTCATCGCACAATAAAAGAACCGCACCATGCTCTCTTCCCTTTCTCATCCCAAACTGGCCGACTGCCGCCGCCTCTTCCTGCGCAACTACGAGGTGATGATCAACATCGGCGTTCATGAATTCGAGAAGAAAGGCGAACAGCGCGTGCTGATCAATGTCGATCTTTTCATCCCGCTGGCGGAGTCGACGCCGAAGGAAGATCACCTGGTCGAAGTGGTGGATTACGACTTCATGCGCGACACCATTGCCAAGCGCATGGCGCAGGGCCACATCCACTTGCAGGAAACGCTGTGCGACGACGTTGCGCGCGCCATGCTGTCGCATCCGAAGGTGCGCGCGGTGCGCGTGACGACCGAGAAGCCGGACGTGTATCCGGATTGCGACTCGGTTGGCGTGGAAGTCATTCACATCAAGGAATGAGCATGGAAACAGCAGTGAACAACGAAGCGCTGGGCGCCGCAGAAACCAACACAGAAGCCAGCGCGGAAATGAGCGCAAAGAAAGCGCAGAAGGTCGCATTCGAAAACAACAAGCTGCACAAGCGGCTGTGCCGCCTGGTCGGCCAGGCCATCGGCGACTTCAACATGATCGAGGATGGCGACAAGGTCATGGTCTGCCTGTCCGGCGGCAAGGACAGCTACGGCTTGCTCGACATCCTGATGACGCTGCGCGAACGCGCGCCAATCCATTTCGATATCGTCGCCGTCAACCTCGACCAGAAGCAGCCGGGCTTTCCCGCGCATGTATTGCCGGATTACCTGACGAAGATCGGCATCCCATTCCACATCGAAAACCAGGACACCTACAGCATCGTCAAGCGCCTGATCCCGGAAGGCAAGACGACCTGCTCGCTGTGCTCGCGCCTGCGTCGCGGCATCCTGTATCGCGTAGCGGATGAACTCGGTGCAACGAAGATTGCGCTCGGCCATCACCGCGATGACATTCTCGAAACCTTCTTCCTCAACATGTTCTTCGGTTCCAAACTGAAGGGCATGCCGCCCAAGCTGCAGTCGGACGACGGCAAGCATATCGTGATCCGCCCGCTGGCCTACGTGAAGGAAGCGGACATGGAGCGCTACGCCGAAGTGAAGCAGTTCCCGATTATTCCCTGCGACCTGTGCGGCAGCCAGGAAAACCTGCAGCGCAAGCAGATCAAGGCGATGCTGCGCGAATGGGAAAAAAAGCATCCGGGGCGTGTGGAAAACATCTTCTCTTCGCTGTCGACGATTGTTCCATCGCATTTGATGGACAGCAATCTCTTCGGCTTCACTGATTTGAAGGTAACCGGCGTGGCGACTGCCGACGGCGACATTGCATTTGACG
>DASVLM010000663.1:0-10321 GCA_036384875.1 Noviherbaspirillum sp. | reverse complement strand
CCGCCACAAGGCATTGATGAGACTGGCGAACATGCCAGCGATCATGGTGATGTGCAGGCCGGAAATCGAGATCAGGTGACCAATGCCGGTACGGTTGAACACTTTCCAGTCGGACTGGTCGATCGCACGCTGGTCGCCGATGACAAGGGCAACGATGACGCCCGCATAGTCGTGGTCCGGCAGCGCAGCAAGGATGCGGTCCCGCAGCCAGCCACGAGTACGTTCGATGGCATTGTTCGCGCTGAAGACGAAGGGGTCGATGCGCCTATTTACGACACTTGCATTGCCTCCCGTTCTCACACTGCCGGTAGCACGAAGGTTCTGTTCGAGCAGCCATGCCTCATAGTCGAACACATAGGAATTGGCAGTGCCATGGGGCCGCCGCAAGCGCACCGTCAGCTGCCAGCGTTCGCCAGGCCGAAGGTCGGGTACGGCTTGCGCCTCATCGCGCCCGAAACCGGAGTACCACGCCAAGGCAAGCCGTGATGGAACGACAGGCATCGCTCCATCCAGCGGCATGACCTGCTCCACCTGGAAATTGAAATGCACGCCTTGCTCCGCTATCCCGGGCAGGCTGAATATGGTGCCGATGACTGTGACGTCGCGACCCTCCCATTCTTTCGGCAGCTCGTGTGACAAATATCGGGACGCAAATAAACTTGCCCAGGCGATACCAATCAGGAAGAAAGCGACGGACCGGATTGCGATACGCATTGGCGGCAACGCATTGCGCGACCAATAAATGGCAACAAACGCGACGCCACCACCTGCCAGCAATGCGGCGGGAGATGGCAATGCGGCCATTGTTTGCAAAAATACAACTCCGACGACGAACGCAATGATCCCGCTTCGCATCGCGTCAGTTCAAGCCAGGGTAGCAAGGCGAGGAAGAACGGCGCGCGCGTTGTCCGAGGTGGAGTCGGCAACGAACGCGGCATCCAGTCCACGCAGGGCGGCGAGTTCCTCGCCTATCTTCGGCAAATGTTCCGGGCTGTTTCGCCCGGGGTGCACCCACACCGGAGAGATGTCGGGGGCGTCCGTCTCGAGCACCAGACTTTCGATCGGAAGCTGTGCCGCCAGCCGGCGGATCTGCAAGGCGCGGGGGAAAGTCATGGCGCCGCCAAAGCCAAGCTTGAACCCTAATCGGATGAATTCCTCCGCCTGCTGGAAGCTGCCGTTGAATGCATGGGCAATGCCGGCACCGACGTCGATGCGACGCAGGTATTTGAGGATGACATCCTGCGATCGCCGGACGTGCAACAACACCGGCAAGCCGAAGTCGCGCGCTATCTTGAGTTGCTCGCTGTAGAAGAATTCCTGCTTCTCACGCAAGGGCGACTCGGTCAGCCCCGGCACGAAAAAATCGAGGCCGATTTCGCCGATGGCGACAAAACGCGCATCGTCCATGGCACTGCGCACTGCTTCGCGCAGCGCATCAAGATCGGACTCTTCCGCCTGTGGAACAAAGATCGGATGTATTCCCAATGCATACACGCAGTTGGCACGTTGATGGGCAAGATCCCGAACCACCTGGAAATTGTCGCGCGCGATTGCCGGTATGACGATCCATTGCACGCCCAGTTCGGAAGCCCGTTCGGCAACCGACTCGGCTTGCGCGCCGAACTCCGCCGCATCGAGATGGCAATGTGTGTCAATCCACATAGGGATGCAGCCCGTCTTCCGACAGCCGCAAGACGCGGTCGCAATGCCGCGCCAGCTCTACATCGTGCGTGACGATGACGAAAGCCGTGCCGAGCGTGCGCGAGAGTTCCAGCATGAGGTCGAAGGTCTGATGTGCGGTATGCCGGTCGAGGTTGCCGGTTGGTTCGTCAGCCAGCACGCAGGCCGGCTGCGTCACCAGCGCGCGCGCCAGCGCTACACGCTGGCGTTCGCCTCCCGACAGCTCGCCCGGCACGTGCGACACTCGCTTCGCAAGGCCGACACGCGCCAGCACCTCCGCCGCCTTGCGATGCGCTTCCTCGCGCGGCATGCGGCGAATCATCAGCGGCATGGCGACATTGTCGAGCGCGGAGAATTCCGGCAGCAGGTGATGGAATTGGTAGACGAAGCCGAGCGAGGTGTTGCGAACTTCACCGCGCGCTTTCTCGCTCAAGCTGGCGAAATCCTTGCCGAGCAAGGTGACGCTTCCCGCCGACGGCACGTCGAGCCCGCCGAGCAGATGCAGCAAGGTGGACTTGCCGGAACCGGAAGCGCCAACAATCGCAACCCGCTCGCCGCGGTTCACGCTGAAATCAATCCCTTTCAGGACGTTGACCGCGTACTTGCCTTGCGAGAACGTTTTCGCGAGGCCACGGCATGACAATATGTTTTGTTCCATGCCTATCCCTCACTCGTAACGCAATGCTTCCGCCGGCCGCACTCCGGCGGCGCGCCAGCTTGGGTACAGCGTGGCAAGGAAAGCAAGGATAACGGCGACGCCGCCGATGGTCCAAACGTCCGGCCAGCGCAGGTCGGACGGCAGGGTCGTAATCAGGTAGATTTCCTTCGACAGGAATTGCACGCCAAGCAGATGCTCGATGAACGGCACGATGACGTCGATATTCAGTGCCACCAGCACGCCCAGCCCGATGCCGAGCGCCGTGCCGAAGAGACCCACGAGCGCACCCTGGATCACGAAGATTTTCATGATGGAGCCGGGCGAAGCACCCAACGTACGCAGGATGGCGATGTCTGCCTGTTTATCAGTCACAGTCATGACCAGAGTCGACACGAGATTAAATGCGGCCACCGCGATGATGAGCGTGAGAATGATGAACATCATCCGCTTCTCGGTCTGCACTGCCGCGAACCAGGTCTTGTTCTGCTTCGACCAATCGAGGATGAGCAGATTGCCGCTCAGGATATGCGACAGCTCTTGCGCGACCTCGGGCGCCTGTTGCATGTCGCGGATGCGCAGGCGCAGACCGGACGGCGCGTCGAGGCGGAACATGCGCATGGCATCGTCGATATGGATGAATGCCAGTCCCGAATCGTATTCGTTATGGCCGGCTTCGAAGATGGCCGACACCGTAAAGAAGCGGCTGCGCGGCACCACGCCTGCGGGTGTCACCTGCCCTTGCGGTGCAAACATCAAAACCTTGTCGCCGACATGCACCCGCAAGCCGCGCGCCAGGTCGCGACCGAGGATGATATTGAATTCGCCGGATTTCAAGTCGTTGTAATCGCCCTCCTTGATTTGCGAAGCGATGTCGGAGACCTTTGGCTCCTCCTGCGGCAATATGCCGCGTATCATCACGCCGCGCATCACGTCGTCGCGCACCAGCATGGCCTGCGCCGCGACGAAAGGAGCTGTGCCTTTCACTTCCTTGTCCTGAAACGCTTCACGCGCGGTCGCCTGCCAGTCTGGCATGCTGCCGGATGCGTCGTAGACTTCGATATGCGACAACACCGACAGCATGCGATCGCGCACTTCCTTCTGGAAGCCGTTCATTACCGACAGCACCACGATCAGCGCGGCCACGCCGAGCGCAATGCCGGCCATGGAAATGAGCGAAATGAAGGAAATAAAACTGTTCCGTCCGCTGCGGCGGCCGGCGCGCGTATAGCGCAGGCCAACCAGCCATTCGAACGGGAGATTCTTGAGGATGGACAAAGGGAGCTCCGACGATGAAAATGCCTTCGAAAGCCCATGGTCTGAATGGCAACATCGAAAGCAGGAACGCAGTTTGCCATAAAATCTCGCCATGAGTCATCTCGATATCCTCCTCCCTTTTGCGCTACCTCCTGCCGAAATCGCACGCGACCTGCTGCGGGAATTGAAAGCGCCGGCATTTGCCCAGCTATTGTCACGCGCCCGGTCTGGATGCAATCCGGCGCGGGAAAGCTTTGAAGGATTCCATCGCGCACTGCCGCATGAAATTTGGCTGGCGCGCTGTTTCGACATCGAAGGCAGCGGCAGCCCGCAGGCAGCCCCCGGCCTGATGAAGGCCTTCGGCTTACCCACCGAGCCCGGCACCTGGTTCCTGCTGCAGCCGGTACACATCCACATTGCCCGCGACCACCTCGTGCTTACCGACCAGCGGCAATTGCAAATCGGCGATACAGAAGCACGTGAACTGTTCTCTATCGCGAAAGAATTGTTTGACGAAGTCGGCAAGCCCTTGTTGTACGGGAACGCTTCTACCTGGTTCGTCCGTGCGGACGAATGGACGCAACTGCAGACTTCCACTCCCGACGCCGCCGGCGGCCACAACATCGATATCTGGATGCCGTCCGGCCCCGGGGAGCGCGACTGGCGCAAGGTGCAAAACGAAGTGCAGATGCACTGGTTCACGCATTCCGCCAACGCCGACAGGGAAGCAAGCGGAAGAAAGCCCGTCAATTCCATCTGGCTGTGGGGCGGCGGCGCGTTTGCCGACTGCGAGGATGCGCCTTACGCTGCCGCATTCAACCTCGATGGCTGGATGCAAGCCCTCGCTCCACGCGTGCAACGGCATGCCCGCGCAGACTCCGCTGCCGCAGCCCTGACCGGGATCACGGGGCGCAGCCTGGCCTGCCTCGACACACTCATCGAACCCGCCATGGCAAACGATTGGGCGCGCTGGCTCACCTGCATGCATGAACTGGAAACCGCCTGGTTCGCGCCGCTGCTCGATGCATTGAAATCGGGCAAATTGCAGGAATTGACATTTATTCTTTCCGACGACGCGCAGCTCGCCAGGTTTGCCGTCACCCGCTCTTCCCTGCGAAAATTCTGGGTATCGCCCTCCCTGGCTCCTCTCGCTCCGGCCGTTTCATGACCCGCATTTCCACACGCTCCTACTCCTTCCGCACTGCCGAATTCCTGCGCCAGCAAGGCGTCCACCCGGTGCTTGCGCGCCTCTATGCGGCGCGCGGGCTGGAAGACGCGCGGGAACTGTCGAGCGAATTGGCGTCGCTCGTTGCGCCGTCCGGGTTGCTGCACGTCGATGCGGCAGCAGTATTTCTCGCCGACGCCATTAATGCCGGCAAGAAGCTTGTCATCGTTGCCGACTACGATTGCGACGGTGCCACAGCCTGCGCGGTCGCCCTGCGCGGCTTGCGCTCAATGGGAGCCAACATTGATTTCATCGTGCCCAACCGGTTCGAATACGGCTATGGCCTCACGCCGGAAATCGTCGAGTTGACGGTGCGCGAAAAATCGCCGGATGTAATCGTCACTGTCGACAATGGCATCGCCAGCATCGACGGTGTGGCGGAAGCCAATCGCAGGGGAATCGAAGTCGTGGTCACCGACCACCACTTGCCCGGTGACCGGCTGCCGGAAGCGCGTGTCATCGTGAATCCCAACCAGCCCTCCTGTGGCTTTCCGAGCAAGAACCTTGCTGGCGTCGGCGTGATGTTCTATGTCTTGCTAGCGTTGAGGGCGGAACTGCGCAAGCGCGGCGTGTTCGACGCCAACAGCCAGCCCAAGCTCGATGCCCTGCTCGACCTTGTCGCGCTGGGCACGGTCGCCGACGTGGTGAAACTGGACGCGAACAACCGCATCCTTGTTGCTCAAGGGCTCAAACGCATGCGCGCCGGCCGCATGCAAGCCGGCGTCGCTGCACTGTTTCGCGCGGCCGGGCGGGAAGCCCGGCGCGCCACGCCCTTCGACCTCGGCTTTGCCCTCGGTCCGCGCCTGAATGCAGCGGGCCGGCTGGCCGACATGTCGCTCGGCATCGAATGCCTCACCACCGACGACGAAGGGCGCGCATGGGCCATCGCGCAGCAACTCGATGCCATCAACCGCGAGCGGCGCGACATCGAAGCAGACATGCAGGATACCGCTCTCGCCCTGCTCGACAGCTATGATCCCCGCAACAATTCCACGATCAGCGTATTCGACGAATCCTGGCACCAGGGCGTGATTGGCATCGTGGCATCGCGCTTGAAGGACAAGTTTTACCGCCCGACCATTACCTTCGCTCCCGGCGGCGACGGCTTGATCAAAGGCTCCGGCCGCTCGATCGCGGGCTTTCACCTGCGCGACGCGCTCGACCTCGTCTCCAAGCATGCGCCCTCCATCATCACCAAATTCGGCGGGCATGCGATGGCTGCCGGGCTGACAATACGCGCGGAAGCGTTCGACGAATTCGCCGCCGCCTTTGAAGCCGTGGGGCGGGACTGGCTGACGCAGAATCAGCTGGAGCGCGTCGTCGAAACCGACGGCCCGCTCGAAGACGCCTACTTCACGACACAATTCATCGAGCTGCTCGACGGCCAGGTATGGGGACAGGGATTTGCGCCGCCACTGTTCTGCGACGAGTTCCGGGTGCTAAACCAGCGCATCCTGAAAGAAAAGCACCTGAAACTGATGCTCGAAAAGAACGGCCGCCGTTACGACGCCATCTGGTTCGGCCATACCGACCAGTTGCCGGAACGGGCGACCGTGGCTTACAGGCTGGACGCGAATGAATTCAATGGGGTGACGCGGGTGCAATTGATGGTGGAGCACGCGCAGGCGGCGTAAAAACTGTCGTTCGTGTTCTCGCCAATCGGAATTTGCCAATGCCGCCAGCTCGGGATAAAAATTACTGCGGCACAATCGTTCCCGTCCGGCCTTTTCGGCGAATCCACGATGCCGCTAGGGTATAATGTAAGGTTTGATTGCAGACAGAATTCATCATGGAAGCGGAACGCCTCAACACCCTCACCACCCTGCTCGCCGACCTGACGTCGCGCGAGGCTGATTTACGGAGGTATCTTTGACTTCGATGTGAAGTCGGAGAAACTCGAACAGGTCAACGGCGAACTCGAAGACCCGAACGTCTGGAACGATCCCCAGCGCGCCCAGGACCTTGGCAAGGAAAAGAAATCCCTCGAAGCGATCGTCCAAACGCTGACCAAGGCGCATGACGAGTTGCGCGATGCATCCGATCTGCTGGAGATGGCGCGCGAGGAAAACGATGAAGACACTCTCGTCTCCATCGAGCAGGACGCGGGCAACCTCAAGCAACTGATCGAAGGCCTGGAGTTCCGCCGGATGTTCTCCAATCCGATGGACCCGAACAACTGCTTCATCGACATTCAGGCCGGCGCCGGCGGTACCGAAGCGCAGGACTGGGCATCGATGCTGATGCGCCAGTATTTGCGCTACTGCGAGCGCAAGGGCTTCAAGACCGAAATCCTGGAAATTTCCGAGGGTGAAGTGGCTGGCATCAAGACGGCCACCATCAAAGTCGAGGGCGAATACGCTTACGGTTTCCTGCGTACTGAAAGCGGCGTGCATCGTCTCGTGCGCAAGTCGCCGTTCGATTCCGCCAACGGGCGCCACACCTCATTCTCCAGCGTGTTCGTCTACCCGGAAGTCGACGAATCGATCGAAATTGATGTCAATCCGGCAGACGTGCGCACCGATACCTTCCGCGCTTCCGGCGCGGGCGGCCAGCACATCAACAAGACCGACTCCGCTGTGCGCCTGACGCATATCCCGAGCGGCATCGTCGTGCAGTGCCAGAACGACCGCAGCCAGCACCGCAATCGCGCGGAAGCCTGGGCGATGCTGAAGTCACGCCTGTATGAACTGGAACTGCGCAAGCGCATGGCCGAGCAGCAGAAGATGGAAGACGCCAAGACCGACATCGGCTGGGGCCACCAGATCCGCTCCTACGTGCTCGATCAGTCGCGCATCAAGGACCTGCGCACCAACCACGAAGTCGGCAACACCAAGGCCGTGCTCGACGGCGATCTCGACGATTTCATCGCCGCCTCGCTCAAGCAAGGCGTATAACAGCGCCGCACCGGATTCCGATACTGACCCCGCTATGTCCATGACCAACCAACACGAACACGCCGCTCCGGCCCAGGACGAAAATTCGATCATCGCGGAACGCCGCGCCAAGCTTGCCGCGTTGCGCGAGAAAGGCGTTGCCTTTCCGAACGACTTCCGCCCGACGCACAAGGCTGCCGACCTGCACGCGCAATACGGAGAGCTGAACAACGAACAACTCGAAGCCGAGCCGATCAAGGTATCGGTGGCGGGCCGCATGATGCTCAAGCGCATCATGGGCAAGGCGTCCTTTGCAACCATCCAGGATTCCTCCGGTCGCAATGCTGAAGGCCGCATCCAGCTCTACATCACTAATGACAACGCCGGCGAGGAAACGCACGCCATCTTCAAGCACTATGACCTCGGCGACATCCTTGGTGCCGAAGGCCTGCTGTTCAAGACCAAGACCGGCGAGCTGTCGGTAAAGGTCACCGGACTGCGTCTGCTGACCAAGTCGCTGCGCCCGTTGCCCGACAAGTTCCATGGCTTGGCCGACCAGGAAATGAAGTACCGCCAGCGCTATGTCGACCTGATCATGAGCGAGGAAACGCGCCGCACCTTCAAAGCGCGCACCGCCGCGATGTCCTCGATGCGACGTTTCATGGCCGAACATGGCTTCATGGAAGTGGAAACGCCGATGTTGCATCCGATCCCCGGCGGCGCCGCAGCCAAGCCGTTCATCACGCACCACAATGCGCTGGACATGCAGATGTTCCTGCGCATCGCGCCCGAACTGTATCTGAAGCGGCTGGTGGTCGGTGGTTTCGATCGCGTATTCGAAGTGAACCGCAATTTCCGCAATGAGGGCGTTTCGCCGCGTCACAATCCTGAATTCACCATGATGGAGTTCTACGCGGCCTACGTCGACTACAAGTGGTTGATGGACTTCACCGAAGCGGTCATTCGCCAGGCTGCCATCGATGCACACGGTACCGCGCAGCTCACGTACCAAGGACGCGAACTCGATCTCGGCAAGCCGTTCGGTCGCCTGACCATCGTGGAGGCGATCAACAAGTACGCGCCACAGTACACGAAGGAACAGCTGCACGACGCAAACTTCCTGCGCACGGAACTGAAAAAATTCGGCGTCGAGCCGCTGGCAACTGCAGGCCTCGGCGCACTGCAGCTGGCGCTGTTCGAGGAAACGGCGGAATCGCAGTTGTGGGAGCCGACCTACATCATCGACTATCCGATCGAAGTGTCGCCTCTGGCGCGCGCTTCCGACTCGGTTCCCGGCATCACCGAGCGATTCGAGCTTTTCATCACCGGCCGCGAGATCGCCAACGGCTTCTCCGAGCTGAACGACCCGGAAGATCAAGCCGCGCGCTTCATGGCGCAAGTGGAAGCGAAGAATGCCGGCGACGAAGAAGCAATGTACTTCGACGCCGACTATATCCGTGCACTTGAATACGGCCTGCCCCCCACCGGCGGTTGCGGCATCGGTATCGACCGCTTGATGATGTTGATCACCGATTCGCCTAACATTCGCGATGTCATCCTGTTCCCGCACCTGCGACGGGAAGACTAAGCCTGGCACCTGATACTTCTTCAAACGGGACCCGCGCGGTCCCGTTTGTTTTGCAGCGGCAGTCGAACTTCTGCCTTATTGAGGCATCTCAAATATGGTTACAAAGTCTTACGGCTGACACACTAAACGCATTTCTTCATCCTGTGTTTCCTCCGATAATGATTGTGTGCAATTGAACGATTTTGTTCGGCACAGAAATTTCTTGCAGGAGGTCATTATGGAAAACAACAAGCCTTCCCGTCGTATTCATCCGCTAGTCGCTGGCGCGGCAGTTTCAGTCATGGTGGTAAGCCTGACTGGCGTAGCTGCCCTTACCGGCTTGCTGCCAAGTTCGCACAGCAGTGACAATAATCCGGTAGTCGAAAATTCAGCCGGGCAATCCCCGCAAACCCCATTAGCGAGTTCTGTTGGCGCAGCCACGGCGGCTGCATCGCCTGCCAACCTCGTGGAACAAGGCAAGGCAAAGACGGAGGAAGCGCCGGTTGCCGAAAGCAAGCCAGTGCCCCACCATACGCACGCGACCCACACGGGGAAGGCAACACAGCCGCGCTCGTCCTATGCTGAAAGCACCGTTGCAGCACAAGCTCCGGAGATTTGCAGCACTTGCGGCCGTGTCGAGTCGGTCCAGGCAATCCCACACGCGGCAAAGCCGAGCGGGCTTGGCGTAGCTGCCGGCGCCGTGCTGGGCGGGATTCTGGGCAATCAGGTTGGTAACGGCAACGGGCGGACATTGGCGACCATCGCAGGCGCGGTCGGCGGTGGCTATGCAGGCAATGCGGTGGAAAAACGCACGCACACCACCACGAACTATCAGGTGCGTGTGCGCATGGATGACGGATCGATTCGTACCTTTCCGTATGCACAGCAGCCCGCCTGGAGCGCCGGCGACCGTGTACGCGTAGTGGACGGGCAACTCACCGCGCGCGGATAACTACGCAAATTCGGCATCAACAAAAAAGGCGGCCAGGCCGCCTTTTTTTTGTTGTACTAATATTTTGCTAGACTAACGCGCTTCTTCGATCCACGCCATCTGGATCGCTTCC